>JANYFV010000286.1 GCA_025359635.1 Undibacterium sp.
GGAAGAATTGAGTTAATAATACTGGCTTAAGCAAGTAATAAAAGAGGCGCCCGCATAATCTATATGCGGGCGCCTCTTTTTTTGCAAGTTCACTAATGAATTAGCGTAGTAACTTTTCCTGAAATTCTGGTGGGTAATCAGCATGAATTTTTACTAGGCTAGAAACCCGTGTTCCGTAAGTAGGTGATTCTATACATGCGGCTGACAAAACGCGTTCCATCTCAAAACTGACACCGGTATCCGGCAAGCGACAATCCGGTGCTTGCGTAGTGTTGGAAAGCATTTCGAAGTAAGCGTCTTGCGGTGCGCGCTGGCAGATCAGGCTGGCGAACTCGGCTTTGGTCTTGACCACTTTCGGCCAGGGTGTATCGAGCGAAGCGTTGGAGATGCCATAGATGCCTGGCGCAAGCGGTTGGCCGTTGCGTTCATCATCTTGAGTGTGATTGGAAAACCAGATCAAATCATTCTCGTCACCGATCAAAAGATTAAAACCATTGTAACGATCAACCTGATCTTTGATTGAGTCTATATATTCTTTGGCCGAGAGTTGGTTCGTCAAGTAATTCGCGACTAAGGCTCCTCTGGATGGCGCGTCTTTGCGGAATTCAGATGGTGCACGAATGTTTGTAATGGCTGAAAATTTGATTGTTTGCGGAACTGCATTATCAGAAGTCGTCATCCCCATCCAAGTACCACCAGATTGCAAATCTTTACCACCAAATACATGAGGTGATTCTTTCCACCAATCGGCAGCTATAGCAGGTCGGTCATAGAATTCATCGCGATTACTGGCGACGATTAAAGGCGTGCAGGGAATTATTTTCCAAGCGAAGACTATCAGGCACATGAGATTGCATCCTCAAAATACTCGGCATGCCGCTGACCTAGTATCAGTGACATTATTTCGGTCTGATTCACCACTTCCGCCAGTGCAGTAGCAAATGCGTTTGGCACATCACGGTAAATTTCCATCCAGGTGACCACTCCGTTTTCTGTCTCAGGCCGCCGCTGTAAGTTTGAATGCAAGTCGATCTTCATCCTCGTATTGAGATATTCCCGTATTATTTTTGCCTGCCTCACAATTTTCAGTTCATGCTCTTGCGCCGCTTTGTAATACACATAGCAATCCATCTTCATCTCCCACTTTATTGCGTAATGTCTAGCATAGGGTAGGGTAGAGGTAGAAATTTCAGCGTTGATTCAGTGTTGTTACCAAGATGAATATTTCCGGCTTCTTGGTTTGCCACTTTCATTTCGACTAGGCAAATATAATTGTTTTGCTCTTGGTGTTCGGCATTGACTATGGTACCGCATGGCTGGCTCGCGTCGGTTATGGAAAATACTTCCATGCCCGCTTGCACATCAGTGGAGTGGATCTCAGCAATAAACATTCTGCGTTTTAATTTTCCAAGGTATTGGCTGCGTGCGACAATTTCCTGGCCTGGGTAGCAGCCCTTCTTAAAGTTGACGCCACCGATGAGTTCAAAATTCACCATCTGCGGCACAAACAATTCTTGAGTCTTGTCCGTAATGTGTGGAATGCCGGCCATAATTTCAGCGCGTCGCCAGGCATTACTGCTCACTTGCGTTAACTCCACTTCCAACTCGGTCCAAATATCTTCCAGTACCTCACGCTTAATGATCCATTCATAGCGCGCATGGCCAAACCCATCTGCTGCGCGAATCAGGCTACCGTGCTCATTGTCAATTTTTGTACTGAGGCTTTCTGGCATTTGCGGGAACCATTGCTGTAGCGCTTTGCCGATATTTTCGCCTCCTAAGCCCAACGCGACATATTCTTCGCTGACATTATTGAGCTTGACTTTGGAGCGCATCACAAACATCTGTAATCGTTTTTGGATGCTTGCTTGTAGGGTGGAGGATAGCTGTAAAAAAATGGAGGGTTCAGTTTTCCAGAAAAGCAAGCTTGCTAACATTCTGCCTTTAGGTGAGCAATAAGCAGCTAATCTGGTTTCGTCAGTAGCTAAATGTTGAACATCATTACTGAGCTGATTGTGTAAGAACTCGGCCGCATTCTCGCCTGTCACTTCAATTAAACTTAGATCCGTCAGCGCCGAGATGTAGCCCGTTTTGATCGTCTGCAAAATACTGGCATTTTGCGGCGGTGCTACTTCTGGATTCAGGAATTGCTGCAAAGTTGTCATTGTTTTCATTCTTCATTTAAATCTTAGGGATGCCGCGAATCACTGGTTTTATGGTCGGCAATATGATTTCCGATTTACAATGCGCATGTATTCGACAGCTTAGTTCGATAGATTATAGTAGTGTCCAGGAAAACGTGTTTGCCGCCACCCCATGAACTTCTTTAAAAAAATATTCTCCTTAACTTTCGTTATTGCCATCCTTGCCGGAACAGGGTTTGCATATTGGGCAGTTCAACCCATATTACACAATGAAAAATCCTTAGAGTTCAGTATCAAGCCAGGTAGTAGTGTCCGTAGTTTGTCCCGTCAAATTGTTGATGCTGGCGTTCCACTCAATTCTGTTATGTTTGAAATTCTCGCCAGGATAAGTGGCAAGGCGAGTAAATTGAAGGCTGGTTCGTTTGAATTGACTAGTGATGAATCTCCCTATGATTTGCTAGAGAAAATTGTGAATGGTGAGTTTTCTCATGCCAGTCTGTCTATCATTGAGGGCTGGACCTTTCGACAAATGCGCAATGCAATCGATACGCATCCGGCGATCAGGCATGACACTTCTGCCATGCCTGAAAAAGAATTGATGACTAAGATTAATCCTGACTATAAATTCGCCGAAGGACTTTTTTTTCCCGACACCTATCTCTTTGCCAAAGGCAGTAGCGACTTACTGATTTATCAGCAGGCACACCAATCCATGCTGAGACATTTAGATGAAGCATGGAAGACTAAAAATATGGCCGTGCCATATCGAACTGCCTACGAAGCACTGACGATGGCATCAATTATCGAGAAAGAAACCGGCCAACCTTCAGAGCGCAGTATGATCGCGGCGGTTTTTATCAACCGACTTAAAATGGGAATGCTATTGCAGACCGATCCGACAGTGATTTATGGGATGGGTGAGCAATATACCGGCAAGATCAGAAAGCGCGATTTACAGACGGATACGCCTTACAACACTTATACCCGTGGAGGTTTGCCGCCGACGCCAATTGCGCTGCCAGGCCTGGCTTCTTTATCCGCCGCAATGAACCCCGCGAATAGTGGCGCGCTTTATTTCGTCGCGAAGGGCGATGGTAGCAGTCATTTTTCAGATAACTTAAGTGAACATAATCGTGCTGTGAATAAATATCAGCGATAACTAGTCGCCAATTTTATTCAACTTCAACCCAATTCACGCAACAACCTAAATAAATTCATGAAGATGCAACAACCCGGAAAATTTATTACTTTTGAAGGCATAGATGGCGCTGGCAAATCTACCCATATTGCTTTTGTCGCAGAGTGTTTGAATAAACGCGGAATAACTGTCGTCACAAGCAGAGAGCCAGGCGGAACACCATTAGGAGAATCCCTGCGCCAGCTTTTATTGCAAGAAAAAATGCATCTTGAAACTGAAGCCCTGCTGATGTTTGCGGCGCGCAGAGAACATCTGGATAAGGTGATAGAACCAGCACTTACAAGAGGTGATTGGGTGATCTCAGACCGCTTTACCGATGCCAGTTTTGCGTATCAAGGTGGCGGACGCAAATTGTCATTGGCCAAATTAAATGTCTTGGAACAGTGGGTGCATCCGTATTTGCAACCTGATCTTACTTTGCTATTTGATGTGCCTCTGAACGTAGCAAGGGCGCGCCTCGATGCAACACGGTCGTTGGATAAATTTGAACAAGAGCAGGAAGATTTTTTCAAAGATACCCGGGCAGAATATTTACGCCGAGCCGCTGAGTTTCCAAACCGGTTTCGTGTGATTGATTCGACTCGGCCTATTGCAGAAATTCAACGAGATCTAGATCTGTTGATTGCTGAATTATGCACAAAGAGTCACGATGACTAATCCACTGTTTTCATGGCAAGCTGACTCCTGGCAGCAATTGAATGCGCTGCGTGAGCGCATGCCACATGCCATTTTATTGCACGGCTCAGAAGGAATTGGTAAAACTGTTTTTGCTGAACATCTGGCAAAGTCTTTGTTGTGTGAGACCGCCGGATCAGACGGTCACGCTTGCGGTAACTGCGTTTCGTGTGGATGGTTCGATCAATACAGCCACCCTGATTATCGTCGGGTCAGGCCAGAATTGCTGGATGAAGAAGAGTCTTCGTCAAGTGATGCAGACGAACCTGAAGCCGAGAAAAAAGCAACGAAGTCGAGTAAGGCGCCATCCAAGGAAATCGTCATCAATCAAATCCGCGCGTTGGCTGATTTCATGAATATTTCCACTCATAGACAAGGTTTGCGCGTGATTGTATTGTACCCAGCCGAGGCACTCAATGTGCCAGCGGCGAATGCACTTTTGAAATCACTGGAAGAGCCGAATGCCAACTCAGTATTCATTCTGGCATCAAATAGCCTGGACAAACTTTTGCCAACCATTTTGTCACGCTGTCATAAATTTGCGATGGGAATGCCAGCCAAAGAGCAGGCTTTAGAATGGTTGAATGCTCAACAACTGAAAAACGCAGACGCGTGGCTGGCACAGCAAGGTGGAGCACCGTTGTCCGCATTGAAAATCGCGCAGTCTGAGAATCGTAGTGATTATGACGAATTCGTTCGTCAGCTTTGCTCGCCTAGCGTTGAGACCAGCCTAAAAATGGCTGAAAAAATGCAGAAAATGGACGTGCCAATGACGGTAGCTTGCTTACAACGTTGGCTATACGATATTTTTTCTTATAAACAAAGCGGAAGAATCCGGTATTATCCATCCTATAGTAAAGAATTGGCGACATTGGCAAAACGGATCGAGATGAATTCTCTGCTGAAATTATTAAAAAATACTGGTGAACGACAGGCCATTGCCAGTCATCCTTTATCTGCCAAATTATTTATTGAAGATATGTTATTGGATTATTCCGCACTTTTTTATTGAGACTGTCTTATGGCTGAACTACCTGTTAAAACTGCAGCACCGGCTGGCATACCGACGCCTTCACGTCCTTCTGTTTTGTCGCTAGCAATTAAAGAAAAAGCAGCGTTGTATTCTGCTTACATGCCATTCTTAAAAAACGGCGGTATTTTTGTCCCAACCAATAAATCCTATCGGCTAGGCGAAGAGATTTATCTGATTCTCACCTTACTTGATGACCCGAATAAATATCCAATTGCCGGCAAGGTGGCGTGGATTACTCCTGCCGGGGCAGGGAATAACAAATCACAAGGAATCGGTGTTCATTTCCCAGTTGATGAAAGTGGCATTCGCATTAAATCACGGGTTGAGGAGTTGCTAGGCGCGTCAGCAAAATCCACGCGCGCGACCCACACCTTGTAACTTATCTTCGACACTTACCTTCGTAACTTATTTACGTAATTTATCCATGTCAGTTTTAGCTCCAAAGCATCGCACCGCCACGATAATAGATTTACCAGCAATTGTGGCAATTTATAATTCTACAATTGCCTCTAGACGGGTTACTGCAGATACAGAGCCAATTAGTGTTGAATCAAGAAACGCTTGGTTTTACGAGCACACTCCAGATAAACGCCCGCTCTGGGTGATCGAAGACGAGCAGCATGAAATCTTGGGCTGGCTATCATTTTCGGATTTTTATGGCAGACCCGCGTATTCAGGTACGGCCGAATTGTCGATTTACTTACATGAAAATGCCAGAGGCAAGGGAATAGGGAAATACTTTTTGCAGGAAGCGATTGCGTATGCGCCTCAGATTAAAGTTCATACTTTATTAGGTTTCATTTTTGGCCACAATACACCTAGCCTTAACTTATTCGCCGCTTTTAACTTTCAAATTTGGGCAAATATGCCGGGCGTCGCCACGCTAGATGGCATAGAGCGAGACCTTATCATCTTCGGCAAACGCGTCAATTAGATCTAAAGAGAGTAAAATTCTGCTTCTCGTCACTTACCGGCGCTTTTTTTACTAGTTAGGCACGGATTTATTCGCTTTCGTCATCCTCGCGCATGCGGGGATCCAGTTTTCAAGCTATTCGCGAAGCGACATAGAAGTCATGCTTCGCACGAAGTAGCTTTAAAACTGGATCCCCGACTAAAGCATTCTGGGATGACGAATAAATCCGTGCATCTCTAAAGCATTGCATTTTTTTCATAGGAAATTCCCCACATGCTGAGTTATCGCCATGGCTTCCACGCTGGCAATCATGCCGACGTCCTTAAACATTTTGTCACCATACAATTGCTCAATTATCTAGGGCAAAAAGATATTGCCTATACCTATATTGATACTCACGCCGGGGCAGGTTTGTACTCTTTGGATGGCGGATATGCGAGTAAAAACGCCGAGTATGAAACCGGGATTGCACCACTTTGGGAGCGCAAAGACCTACCACCGGCACTGGCTGAATATGTGGCGCTGGTCAAAGACTTGAACCCTAGCGGCAAGATGCGCTACTACCCTGGCTCACCGTACTGTGCAAATAAGGTCATGCGTGAACAAGATCGCCTGCGTTTGTTTGAGTTACATCCAAGTGAAATTAAGATTCTCAGCGAAAATTTCCGCAAACTCGATGCGCACGCAGCAGCGCAGGGTCACAGACCAACCACAAGAGGAAAGCGCATCATCATTGCGGCAGGTGATGGCTTTGAAGGATTGAAAGCCTTGTTGCCGCCGCCATCCAGACGAGGCTTGGTCCTTATCGATCCGCCATATGAAGTTAAAGATGATTACCGACGGGTTAAAGTAACCATAGAAGACGCTTTGAAACGTTTTCCGACTGGTATGTTTGCAGTCTGGTATCCGGTCTTACAAAGAACAGAATCAAAACAACTACCCGAACGATTGAAACGCATTCCAGCCAATGGATGGCTCAATGTAACTTTAACGATTAGCGGCCCGACACCCGATGGTTTTGGCTTGCATAGCAGCGGCATGTTTATCATAAATCCGCCATGGACACTTGAAGCCACATTGAGGGAAGTTATGCCGTATCTGGTCAAGGTTTTAGGTAAAGATGCTGCTGCCACGTTTGCGCTAGAAACTGGCGAAACACAAACGATAGGGCGAGCGCGCGCCAAGTAGTAATAACATTTTTACAGACCAATACCGTCTGCATATCGCAAAGAGGTGATCGTACCTTAAATGCGAGTTTTTCTTCCGAGTAATAAAACTTGTAAGGTCTCTAGCAATATTACAATATCCAAAAAAAGGCTATTGTTTTTAACGTAATACAGATCGTATTGCAATTTGAGCAATGAATCCTCAACGGATGCAGTATAAGAATGCCTTACTTGCGCCACACCAGTAATTCCAGGTTTAATACTATGTCGCATGTTATAGAAGGGTGCTTCCTTACTCAACTCGTCGACATAATAAGGCCTCTCGGGACTTGGTCCAACGAAACTCATATCGCCTTTTAGTACATTGAAAATTTGAGGTAATTCGTCTAGTCGCAATCTGCGAATAATTTTACCAATTCGGGTTGTTCGAGGGTAACTCATTGCGGCCCAATTTTCCGCATCAATTTCTAAGCTACGAAATTTAATATCAATGTACGTAATACCATTTAATCCAACTCTTTCTTGAAAATAAAAAATGGAACCACGGTCTTCGAGGTAAATGCAGATTGCAATAATTAGCATCAATGGCATTGTGAGGATAAGTATGATCGCGCTAATTACCAAATCAAAAATTTGTTTAACAAGCTTTCGAAAGAAACTTTGGTCAAATCCACCGCCAAAGGTGAGCCATCCAGGTTGAAGCCATTCAACTCTAATTTGACATGCCTCTCGTTCAAAAAACTTTGCGGCATCTATCACCTTGATACCATTTAGTTTGCATTCAAGCAAATCGTCAATAGGAAGTTGCCCACCTCGGCGATCTTGAACGGCAACAACAATTTCATCAGCATGGTGCTTCAATACAAGACGAAATAGAGATTCGTTGGTTGGTAAAACATATTTGGACAGCACATTATTTTCAATTTGATCTACCGGTACAAATCCGATGACGTCATACTCGTGATGACTTTCATTGGTAAGCGCCAATTCATGGCACTCTTGGGCAAGAGTCCCGGTACCAAGAAAGATGACGCGCGATCGAAGGAATGCAGATTCGGATGTTTTGAAAACCAATATTCTGATGAGTAAAATTAATAAAATGGCGATGACTAGAGCTAAACTCATGACTCTACGTTCAAGATAGAGCGAAGGAATTGCATAAAAAATCAAACTTAAGACACCAACAGATAACGCGAAAGACGGCATCAGCCGGAGCAAGGTTTCACGAAATCGCTCTCTCGCGTTAAGGTGATACATGCCAAACACATTCATACTAAAAACAATACTAAGTGCAAACATGAGCGCGGCTAAGAAAAAATTACTTGAAATAGAGTCTAATGTCGCATCACCTTTCCAAAGTCGAATAATGGCGCCCAAATAGAGTGATGCAATCGCGAAAGTGGTTTCCAGAACCAGTAATATGACAGTGATACGAGAAATGTGATGGTTGGAGATTTTCAACACTTGCACCTTGAGAGTTTTTTACTTGCGTTATGTAAATAATAAATTATTTCGATACGATGGTCACTTAAATTATGATGATTTGTTATTTTAAACGATAACTTGTTTGACAATTACCGATTTGAATACGCATTGCTGTTCAGCCTTAAGTAATTAGAAGGGTTTACGGGAGCTTTGTTTTTTAGTGGTCGTTCTAGGAACGGGTACAATAGCGAATTGCGTTCTCTCTCTTTTTTATTATGTCTCCAGAAATATCTTCCACACCTACATCTGCATCAGTCAAAGTCAATCCCAAAGTTGGATTCGTCTCTCTGGGTTGTCCAAAGGCATTGGTTGATTCGGAACAAATACTGACACAATTGCGAGCCGAAGGCTACGATACAGCTAAGTCTTACGATGGTGCTGATCTTGTTATTGTGAATACCTGCGGCTTTATTGATGCGGCAGTACAAGAGTCATTGGATGCCATTGGTGAGGCGCTGAGCGAAAATGGTAAGGTGATCGTGACTGGTTGCTTGGGCGCAAAAAAAGACGCTGATGGCAACGATATGATTAAGAATATTCACCCCAAAGTATTGGCGGTGACGGGGCCACATGCCTTGACTGAGGTAATGAGCGCGGTGCACTTTCACTTGCCAAAGCCCCATGAGCCCTTTATTGATCTGGTGCCACCACAGGGTGTCAAACTCACCCCCAAGCATTTCGCCTATCTGAAAATTTCCGAAGGTTGCAATCATCGTTGTAGCTTTTGCATTATTCCATCGATGCGTGGCGATCTGGTTTCGCGCCCGATAGGCGATGTTATGCTGGAAGCCGAGAATTTATTCAAGGCTGGAGTAAAAGAGCTGTTGGTGATTTCGCAAGATACTAGTGCTTACGGCGTCGATATCAAATTCCGTATGGGTTTCTGGAACGGCAAGCCACTCAAGACGCACATGACGCAATTGGTAGAGGCACTTGGTGAGTTGGCCAAGCAATACGATGCTTGGGTGCGCTTGCATTACGTTTATCCCTACCCGCATGTCGATCAAATTATTCCATTCATGAACAATGGCCACGTTTTGCCGTATCTGGATGTGCCTTTGCAGCATGCGCATCCAGATGTATTAAAGCGGATGAAGCGCCCGGCCAGTGGCGAAAAAAATATTGAGCGCATCAGAGCCTGGCGCGCCATGTGTCCCGAAATTACTATTCGCTCTACCTTCATCGCCGGTTTTCCTGGCGAAACTGAAGAGGAATTTGACTACTTGCTAGATTTTTTAAGAGAAGCCGAGATTGATCGTTTAGGTTGTTTTGCGTATTCGCCAGTCGATGGTGCCACTGCGAATGAACTGGCGAACCAGTTACCCGACGAGGTTCGTGAAGATCGTCGTCGTCGCGTCATGGAATTGCAAGAAGGTATTTCCAAGAAGCGCTTGCAAGCCAAGATTGGCAAAACCATGCGGGTTTTGATTGATACGCTAGACCGTAGTGGCGGCGTTGGCCGCAGTTCTGCTGATGCGCCGGAAATCGACGGTGTGGTCTACGTTAAGCCTCCGTTTGAACCACATCGCAAGCTTAAAGTAGGTGAATTTGTCGATGTCATTATTACTGCCGCAGATGCCCATGACTTATGGGGTGAAGCCATTTAATGTACTGAAAATAGTGCTTGCCGTTCAAAAAAATGAATAGTAAGCGTTGCAGGAAATTCGATCAATTTCTATGTCAAAAAACAAAAAAATCAAGGCTGGGTTAAACACCACTTTAACGCATAGCGCATATCTGGCACCTGAACAATTTTCGGCATTGCCGATGGCGATCCACCATGCCTCTACCGTGCTGTTTAAAGATGTCGCCGCGATGCGTGCGCGCCGGTGGCAAGACAAGTCGGCTTATACCTATGGGTTGCATGGTACGCCGACTAGCTTTACGCTGGAGGCACGCCTGGCCGAGATAGAGCAGGGCAATCATTGTTTGTTGGCGCCGAGCGGTTTGGCGGCGATTACCTTGATTGATATGGCGCTGTTGCAAACCGGGGATGATGTGCTCATTCCCGATAATGTGTATAGCCCGAATCGTGAATTAGGTGATTGGCTGTCACGTAGCTTTGGGATCAAGGTTCGTTATTATCATCCGCTAATCGGTGCGGGCATTGCCGATCTGATTCAAACCAATACCAAACTGATCTGGACCGAAGCGCCAGGCTCAGTCTCCATGGAAGTGCCCGATATTCCGGCCATCTGTGCCGCTGCGCATGCCAAAGGTGTTTTGGTGGCGTTCGATAATACCTGGTCAGCAGGGATAGCGTTCGCCGCATTTGAACATGGTGTTGATATCGTCATACAAGCGCTGACCAAATATCAAAGTGGCGGTTCAGACGTATTAATGGGCGCGGTCATCACTCAAGATGCTACATTGAATAAGCGTTTGCAAGAGGCGCATATGCGCCTCGGTTTTGGTGTCGGGATGGATGACGTTTATTTAGTATTGCGTAATTTACCAACGCTAAAACTGCGTTTCGATGCGCATGATGCCAGCGCACGCAAAGTCGCGGCATGGCTCGCATCCAGGCCAGAAATTAGCCGGGTTCTGCATCCGGCCTTCCCAGATTGCCCTGGGCACGAGATCTGGCAACGTGATTTCACTGGCGCAGGTGGATTGTTTTCAGTCATTTTCGATGCGCGTTATAGCGAAGCTCAGACCGATCAGTTCGTCAACAATCTTAAGTTGTTTAAAATTGGCTTTAGTTGGGGTGGCGCGTGTAGCTTGTGCTTGCCTTACCGTATCAAACAAATGCGCCAAGATTGGCCGCACGACGGTATCTTGATCCGTTTTAATATCGGACTGGAAGACACCGAAGATTTGATTGCTGATATTGAGCAAGCTCTGGCGAGCATCCTCTAAATTTTCAGCGGTTTCTTGTAGCGTCCCACATAAATTCCACTTCGAAACTTAGGATAGAACAGCATCATGCTTCAACACGGAGTCAGTTTTTCTATTGCAGCACATTGCGCATGGGCTCCAGGGATAGAGACGCCTGAGGCATGGCGCGCTTGGGCCGAAGCGCCGTTTAAAATCCTTGGCAATACGGAACCAGGTGTACGGCAGATGCCACCTATGTTGCGACGACGAGCGGGTTTTCTGGGTAAGATGGCGCTTGAAGTCGCTTACCAATGCCTTGATGGGCGCACTGGCATTCCCACAGTTTTTTGCTCACGCCATGGTGACGTTTCACGTGCGGTCAATCTGTTGACAGAATTGGCGCAAGACTGCCCGTTGTCACCAACTGGTTTCGGTCTCGCTGTACATAACGCCAATGCAGGACTGTTTTCGATTGCCCGCGCTGATCAAGCGAATCATTTGGCTTTGGCGGCAGGCGCCAGTACTATTGAGCACGCGATTATTGAAGCCTGCAGTCTGCTCGCAGACGGTGCTCCCGAAGTTCTCTTGGTTGCGTATGAAAATTGTTTACCCGCATTATTTAAAGAATTTGAAGATTGTGCAGAACAAGCGCATGCCTGGGCCTGGTTGATGCAACCTTCCGGTAGCAATTCCATCAATTTGCGTTGGAGTGTGGCGCCAAAAGAGCTACAGGTGGCACAAAATTCCTTGCCTGGTAGTTTGGAAGTATTGCAGTTTTTTTTAAAGCAACAGCAAGCTCTGCGGCGAATTGCGGACGGACGCATTTGGACTTGGTCGCATGATACTTGATCGCATTGGTCTTTACTGGCGGGTATTTGCAACAGGCCTAAGTTTTGTCAGTTTTGGTATTGGCGGCATTGTATTGCGGGTGCTGGTATTTCCCGTGCTTAATCTTTTGGTTTGGCAACGTCAGCTACGTACCGCATTTGCGCGCAGCATTATCCGGCTGACGTTTCGCTCTTTCGTCGGTTTGATGCGCGGCTTAGGCGTCTTGCGCTATGAACTCATCGGCGCGCATCGTCTGGAACGTAGTGGTTTGCTGATACTGGCGAATCATCCAACCTTGATCGACACCGTGTTTCTAATGGCTTTTGTCAAGCGAGCTGACTGTATCGTGAAGGCTGGGTTGTGGAACAATCCATTTACACGTGGGCCAGTTCGCGCGGCGGGATACATCAATAATGATCAAGGAGCAGATCTGGTTGCAGATTGTATTGCTTCGTTGGCTAGTGGAAATAATTTGATTATATTTCCAGAAGGGACACGCACACCTAGTAGTGGAGTTATCAGTCTAAAGCGTGGCGCAGCGAATATTGCGGCTCGCGGAAGGTATAATATGACCCCTGTCGTCATTAGTTGCGTTCCGATGACATTGGGGAAAGGCGAGAAATGGTGGCGTGTACCAGCTCGTTTTGCACAATTTCGAATCGAAGTAAAAGAAGATATTGAGATTGATCAATTTGTCGCCCATGGTGCCAGTGAAGTAATGGCAGCTCGGCGTATCAACGAATACCTGGAACATTATTTTATTGAGGGAAATAAACACCATGCTTGAACAAGAAGTAAAACAGCTAATCATCGATGCGTTGCAACTAGAAGATATGACTGTCAACGATATAGAAACAGACGCCCCCTTATTTGTTGAAGGCTTGGGCTTGGATTCGATCGACGCATTGGAGTTGGGCGTGGCGTTGCAAAAACGGTATGGTATTGCTTTATCCGCCGACTCTAATGATACTCGGCGTCATTTCGCCTCAGTGCGTGCTTTGGCGGATTTGATTGAGAATAGTAGAAAAGATAAAGGTTGAGATCATGGTAGTGGTAAGTGCGATGAGCAAGGAAGAGTTATGTATCTGGGTGATCGATTTATTGGCAGAAATGTTTGAGTTGGATAAAACGAAAATTACACTTCAGTCTAATTTATATTCGGATTTAGATATAGACAGCATCGACGCGGTCGATCTCGCTGTGAAGTTGAAACAGATGACCGGAAAGCGACTGCAGCCTGAGGTATTTAAGACTATTCGTACTATTAACGATGTGGTTGAAGCGTTGACCAATCTGCCATCGGAGCAAGTAATATAAACCGCTCATTTTGGACCCTGTTAGCATTTGTTATTACTTTAATCTATCCATTTGCAATTTGGTTTGGTAATGGAAAGGTAGAGCCGCGCTGGTTAGCATGTTTGCTTTTACTGGCAGCGGTTACACGCGTACCTACATTAAAAATCAGCCGAGCTGCGCGCTGGTTGGCGATGGGCGCTATGGTGCTGGTGGCCATTGCCATTTTTGCCAATCAAATGCTGCCATTGAAACTATATCCAGTCTTAGTTAACTTGGGATTTTTGGTGGCGTTTGGCTATAGTTTATTTTTCCCTCCATCAATGGTCGAGCGATTTGCACGGATGCGCGAACCCAATTTTCCTTCTTCAGCTATCGCTTACACTAGACGAGTGACACAGGTCTGGTGTGGTTTTTTTATTGTTAATGGAGTCATCGCATTTGCCACCGCTGTCTGGGCATCGGAAGCCGTCTGGTCACTTTACACCGGGGTTATTTCTTACGTTTTGATGGGCGCGTTGTTTGGCGTTGAGTTTTTGGTACGCCTGCGTTTCAGACGCCAGCATCATGACTGAACTACTTCCCGATCTGTATCAAATAATCGCGGCACGTCCAGCAAAATTCGTGTTTGGTTGGCGCGACGGAATACCTGTACGCAATGATGAATTTCTAGCCCGTGTTGCCGCCTGGAGAAATCTTCTGCGTCACACCGAGGGAAAAAATTTCGCGCTGTTCTATACCGATAGCATAGAGTTTGCTGCGGCTCTGTTAGGCGCCTGGCATGCTGGGAAAACCGTCTGGTTAACCGCAGATACATTGGCTTCGAGTTGCCTCGCCTTACAAGCTTCGGTTGATGGATTTCTTGGTGAATTCCCTTCAGAATTACAGCCAATCGCGCCAGCGAGTGCCCAGGTGCAAAGTGCTGACGACTTCATCGCGCTGAATTCCGCATTTGTTGGCCTGGTCGTACATACCTCCGGTACCACCGGAATCCCTGAAGCAATCCCCAAGAAAATATCGCAGCTGTTCAGTGAAGTGGTTACATTAGAGGCCCTGTTTGGTGAAAAACTGGGCGATGCATCGATCGTGGCGACGGTATCGCACCAACATATTTATGGTCTGCTATTTAAAGTACTTTGGCCACTTCTGGCAGGCCGAGCGATCCATGCGCCCAGTGTGAATTTTCCTGAAGAGTTGGCGCAGACTTTGGCCACCAGCTCTTGTGCCTTAGTGGCTAGTCCGGCACATCTTAAGCGTTTGCCCGAACATATAAAATGGTCAGATGGCGCAGGCTTGCGAGCAGTGTTTTCTTCCGGTGGACCATTGGAGATCGAGGTCGCCCGTAAAGTTGAGAAATTGCTGGGGCAAGCGCCGATAGAAGTTTACGGTAGTTCAGAGACTGGTGGAATCGCCTGGCGCCAGAGAGTAATTGGACCGGACGATTCGTGGTTGCCGTTGCCGGGTGTTGACTGGCGCATAGACGTGGAAAATGGCTTACTCGAAGTTCATTCACCACACCTTGAAAATGATGCGTGGATGTGTCTTGCAGATCGAGCACTAGCCAGCGGCGATGGTAGATTTTTACTGATGGGACGTAGCGACAGGATAGTTAAAATCGAAGAGAAGCGCATTTCTCTGGTAGCGATTGAGACACTGTTGTTGACCTCAGAGTTGGTGACTGAGTTGTCAGTTGTGGTCTGCGATGCAGGCCCGGATCAGCGCCAGCGTTTAGCTGCAATCATCGTGTTATCCGATCTGGGTAAAAGATTTTTGATCGCCAACGGAAAAATCGCCTTGAACTTGCGTTTGCGCTCTGCGCTAGTCGGTTCAGTAGAGTCAGTTGCACTACCGAGACGGTGGCGTTACGTCGAGCAAATGCCGATCAATGCGCAAGGTAAAACCACCCACAGTCAGTTGCTTGCTTTACTCGAACAAGCACCGCGTTCGCCACATTTATGCATGCTGGAACGGAGCGAGGTAAGAGTATTGCTGCAAGTCGGATTGCCTACCGATTTATTTTATTTTGAAGGCCATTTTGATATTGCGCCAATTTTACCTGGCGTGGTACAAGTTGATTGGGCGATCAAAAATGCCAGTCAGTATTTCGACATGCTTCCGCAGTTTCGTGCGATTCATGCGCTTAAATTTGAACGCATCATCCGCGCTGAAACGCAACTTTTTCTCGAGTTAATGTATGACATCGAGAAGGGAAGTTTGAGTTTTCGTTATTACTCGCCAGATGGTCAACATTCCAGCGGACGTATTATATTTACAGCAGGAAGTTCGTCACGATGAAATTTTTTGCTGAGTTTTTTTCATTGAGCGACCCGACCGGGACTGTCAGTTCGTCACCGTGCTTTGGGGTGATCAATGCTTAAATTCTGTGTCGTGATTCCAGTGTATGACCATGAGCACGCAATCACGGCGGTGGTTTCTGCCATTCTCAAGCAAGGGCTTCCTTGTGTTCTGGTGGACGACGGTAGCTCTATTGCCTGTGCGCAGGTCCTTGATGAACTGGTCGCGAGTGCTCCTACCCAAGTGATATTAATTAAGCACGGCCTTAATCTTGGCAAAGGCGCAGCAGTCTTGACTGGATTTAGCTTTGCCGCCAGTGCTGGCTATACACACGCGTTGCAGATCGACGCTGACGGCCAACATTGTGTCGCTGACATCCCCCAATTTTTAGCAACGGCAACGCAACATCCTGATGCAGTTATCGCCGGGTATCCGGTCTACGATGAGTCGGTTCCCGCAGTGAGATTGTATGGTCGATACTTGACCCACATCTGGGTCTGGATCAACACTTTATCGCTACAGATAAAAGATTCTATGTGCGGCTTTCGCGTGTATCCGCTGGCTCCGGTGATCGCTCTGATGAAACATCAGAGAATCGGTGCCCGCATGAATTTTGATACAGACATTTTGGTGCGTTTGTATTGGCAAGGACTCGATGTGGTCAACTTGCCGACCCACGTTGCCTACCCGACTGACGGCATTTCGCACTTTCGGATTTTTTTCGATAATGTCCTCATTGCACGCATGCATACGTACTTATTCTTTGGCATGCTGCTACGCTTTCCCAAACTGTTGGCTCGCAAGCGGAGGCTGCATTGAGCGCGAACGACAAACATTGGGCCTCAGTGAAATCTATGAATTTCCTGTTTGGCATGCGCGTGATGCTCTGGATTTTTCGGGTATTCGGTCGTGTGCCATTTCGCATTGTGCTTTACCCGGTTTTATTTTGGTATGTGCTTACACGAAAAGCACCAAGGCAGGCTTCACTTGATTTTCTGAATCGAGTGAATTGTTCTGTTGCGCCAGATACCGATATGAAGATATATGTGAGGGCGGGGGTACTTGGCGTACTCAAGCATTTCGCCTCATTTGCAGAAACGATGCTCGATAAAATGTTGCTGTGGTCAGGTCAATTTAAATTAGATTCTATCGATTTTTTTGGCAGAGAGCAGTTAGATCAGTGCATCTCAGAAAAACGAGGAGCGATTCTAGTGTGCTCTCATCTGGGTAACCTGGAGCTAACTCGAGTTCTTTCCAGAGGAAGAAATGCAATCAAAATTACCGTGCTTGCACATACCAAACATGCGCAAGCATTTAGCAAAATGCTTGAGGACCTCGACCCGGACAGCCAGTTAAATATGCTGGCAGTCACAGAAATTACTCCGGCGACGGCAATGCTACTCAACGATAAAATTGCGCAAGGTGAATTTATTGTTATCACCGGTGATCGGATTCCTGTCGCCGCAAATCCACGCGTGGCGATCAGTGATTTTCTTGGCGCACCGGCGGCATTTCCGATTGGCCCTTATGTGCTGGCGAGTATCTTACAATGTCCCATTTATTTATTGTTCACTACGCAACGTAAAAACCATTACGAAGTGTATTTTGAATTAATGAGTGACTCTATTCGTCTGCCACGCAAAGGTCGTGATCAAGTTCTGGAAGGACTGGTTGCTCAATATGCGGCACGCCTGGAGTATCACTGCTTAAGAGCGCCACTACAATGGTTTAATTTTTTTGATTTTTGGCATTTGCCACAACAGGATACTTTTGATGCACCCCGCTGACCTAAAAAAACATCAACGCACAGTTCACTTCGATCAAAGCCGCCTGACCATCAAAGACGTTATAGAGATTGCTTATCGTAAATCTCGTGCATCTTTATCGGACGATCCGACCTTTCGCGCGGCGATAACGCGTGGTGCAGATTTTCTCGACCGGCTATTGCGTGAAGATGGCACTATCTACGGCGTGACTACGGGCTATGGCGATTCTTGTACGGTTACAGTGCCGGCCAATCTGGTCGATGAATTGCCGCATCATTTGTACACCTACCATGGTTGCGGGCTAGGCGCCTATTTCACGCCTGAGCAAACCCGCGCGGTCATGGCGGTTCGCCTTGCTTCCTTGTGCAAGGGATACTCGGGCGTGTCGTTTGGTTTATTGGAACAAATTGTCCGTCTGCTGGATGCGGATTTATTACCCTTGATTCCATCTGAAGGTTCTGTCGGTGCCAGCGGTGACTTGACGCCTCTATCCTATCTTGCCGCCGTATTGTGTGGCGAGAGAGAAGTTTTACGCGACGGCGTTCAAATCACGGCAGCCCAGGCTTTGAACGATGCAGGCATAACGCCATTGCGACTGCGTCCGAAGGAAGGCTTGGCTATCATGAACGGCACCGCCGCAATGACTGCGCTAGCCTGTCTTGCTTACGATCGTGCTGAATATTTGACGCAATTATGTACCCGCATTACCGCTATGGCTTCATTCGCGCTGGACGGTAACGCCCATCATTTTGATGAAACCCTGTTTTCTGTCAAACCACACGCAGGTATGCAACAGGTGGCAAGTTGGCTGCGTCAAGATCTGCAATGTGAACAAACCGAACGTAATGATAAGCGCCTGCAGGATCGTTATTCCATTCGTTGCGCGCCCCATGTGATAGGTGTGTTGGCCGATGCCTTGCCGTTCTTCCGTCAGTCGATCGAGAATGAACTCAATAGCGCCAACGACAATCCTATTATTGACGGGGAGGGAGAGCGTGTTTTGCACGGTGGTCATTTCTATGGCGGGCATATTGCGTTTGCAATGGATGGGATGAAAAATGCCGTGGCCAATCTGGCAGATTTGCTGGATAGACAAATGGCCTTGCTGGTCGACAGCCGCTATAACCACGGCTTGCCTGCCAATTTGTCGGGTATGGAAGGGCCGCGCGCCGCGATCAATCATGGCCTGAAAGCCTTGCAAATTAGTTCCTCAGCGTGGACTGCAGAAGCGTTGAAATTAACTATGCCGGCATCGGTTTTCTCGCGCTCGACTGAATGCCACAATCAAGACAAAGTAAGCATGGGTACGATCGCCGCACGCGATTGCCTGCGCGTGCTGGAGCTAACGGAACAAGTAGTCGCAGCCTTGCTAATTACGGTGAGGCAGGGCGTGTGGTTGCGCCGTCGCGTCAATTCAGAACTGGTTTTGGAGCCGTCCCTGGTACAGATGATGGAGTCACTTGGCGCTGATGTGGCGGCGATACAGGAAGATCGTCGTTTAGAGCCGGATCTGCGCTTGCTGCTTGAACGCATACGCCAACAAGCCTGGAATCTGTATGCGTAAGCAGAAAGCGGACAGCCGATGGTGGGTTGAAGTTGAAATGCAGGTGCAGTTTTTCGACCTCGACCCGATGGCAATAGTCTGGCATGGTAACTACGTCAAATATTTGGAAGTCGTGCGTTGCGCCTTGCTCGATAAGATCGGTTACAACTATGTTGAGATGAAAGAATCTGGTTTTGCCTGGCCAGTGATCGATATGCAGTTACGTTACATTGCTTCGGCAAGCTTCGGACAAAGACTGATCTTGCGTGCTGATATTGTTGAGTGGGAAAATCGTTTGAAGATTGATTATCAAATTACTGATGCGCTGAGCGGCAAGCGACTGAATCGCGCCAGTACCACGCAAGTCGCGGTTGACATTTCTACTGGTGAGATGTGTTTTGTGTCACCACCCGTGTTGTTTGAAAAATTGGGGATTATTCCAACATGAAGTCCTTCATCTTTACTCTTCTCTTGATGATTAGCACCGGCTCAGTGTTCGCTGCGGCACCGGTAGCGAAAATTCAAAGTATGTTGGCCAAGCCTGCCATCATGTGCGGGCGCTTTGATCAAAGCAAACAACTCAATGGCATGAAAAAACCCTTGCTGTCGAATGGGCGTTTTTGTGTGGTTGCTGCAAAGGGAGTCTTATGGCGCACCTTGCAACCGTTCCCTAACTCTTTACGCCTGACCCACAATGAGATCGTGCATTTTCAAGGTGAGCGTGTGGCGATGCGACTAGATGCCAAACAAGAGCCGACCGTTCGCATGATTAATAGCGTCTTGTTTTCACTTTTGTCGGGTGATCTGGCGCAGCTCGATACCCTGTTTGAGGTCGAGGGGAACATCGAGGCAAATAGCTGGCATGTGGCGCTCAAGGCACGTGAGCCGGCGTTGGCTAAAGCGATAGGCGCAATCACTCTTGATGGCGGCGCTTACGTCAAAAATATTTCCATCGCAGAAGCGAGCGGTGATCGCACTAACATCGTCTTCTCGGCAATCCAAACTGGTGAAAGCGCGATCTTGGCGGAAGAGGCTGCACTATTTTGATGAATAAAAAACGTTTCGCGCTCGCGTGGGCTCTCGTCGTTTGCGTGCTACTTGCACATAACGCCTATCTGTGGCTGGGCCAGCGCATCGTGCCGGACACCGATATCCTTGCTTTATTGCCGGTGCAAGAGCGCGATCCGGTTCTGCAACAATCGTTTTCGCATATGGTGGACGCTGCACAGCAACGCGTCATCATCTTGATTGGTGCCAAGGATTGGACTGAGGCAAAATTTGCGGCCGATGCTTATCGTGCAGTGCTTTCGACTAAGCCAGAGTTGCTACAGCAAACTCCGCTCAGTGACCAGACGCAAACCGACTGGCTGGCAAAATTTCAGCAACATAGCTTGATCTTGTTAAGTAGCGAGCAAGAGGCACAGCTACAAACAGAGCCCGCACAATTTTGGTTATCCGCCGCATTAAGCAAATTATATAGCCCGTTCGCCGGACCAAAACTCGGCGCCTGGCGCGATGACCCATTTGGATTTTTCAGCAGCTGGGCGCAAGAGCGCGCGCAGGAAACACCAGTGCGGATTCGTGACGGACATTTGTTTGTGGCAAACGCTGAAAAACAATATGTCGTCATGCCGCTAAGTGTAAAACTGCCAGCGTTTTCCATTAGCGCACAACAAGTCATCCTGCCTTTGTTGGAACAGGCGAATAAGGCTGCGCTGCAAGCCGTACCGGGCGCAGAAATCATTTCGGCAGGAGTGATCATTCATGCGGCTGCAGCTGGCGAACAAGCAAATCGAGAAGTCTCCACGATAGGTATTGGCTCGATGTTGGGGATCATTATCCTGATGTGGCTAACCTTCGCGTCCTTCAAGCCAATTTCCTTGATCCTGCTCTCTATAGGGATAGGTTGCCTTGGCGCTTTGTCGGTATGTTGGCTGGTGTTTGGTCACATCCATTTACTGACTCTGGTTTTCGGCGCCAGCCTGATTGGTGTGGCACAAGATTATGGTTTGTATTTCCTTTGCAACCGGCTTAGCGCAGATGTCAAGCTCGATTCGAGCGCCTTACTCAAACGTTTAATGCCAGGCTTGGGTCTGACTTTGGTGACCACCATGATTGGCTATATGGGCTTGGCACTGACGCCGTTTCCAGGCTTACGCCAGATGGCGCTTTTTTCGGCCTTGGGCTTGGTGTTTGCTTGGCTTACCGTAGTGTGCTGGTTTCCAATGTTAGTGAGTGGCGGAACGCTAAAAAGCGGCCGTCTGGCGCGTGCGAATAGCGCGCTGCTCAAGTATTGGCCAGTCCTTAAAGTGAATAAGCTTGGCCTTGCGAGTATTTTTCTGTTCAGCATTTTTGCGGCTCTTGGCTGGTCAAGATTGGGTGTCAACGACGATATTCGCTTATTGCAAAATCCACCGAAACGTCTCGTCAGTGAGCAGATTAAATTAGGCAAATTACTCGATGCACCGACACCAATGCAGTTTTTTTTGGTGCGTGGCAGCTCTGCTGAAATTGTCTTGCAGCGCGAGGAACACCTCAAGAAAAAGCTCAATCCCTTGATCGTGCGACATAAAATTACAGGTTATCAAGCTATGTCGAATTGGGTGCCATCCACCCAGACTCAACAAGCGCGACGGACACTGCTTGAACAGAATATTTTGCAGGACGCTGGTCCTTTGGCGCAGTTAGGTGCACAGATTGGTGAAGACAAGGCATGGCTTGCAGAGACACGCGCACACTTGCTTGAATCAGGCGCATTGTTGTCTTTGGATGAATTCTTGGACTCTCCTGCCAGTGAACCATGGCGCCATTTGTGGCTAGGAAAAATAGGCGGGGAACATGCCAGCATTGTTGCCCTGCGTGGTGTGAATAATACTGATCTACCGCTGTTGCAACAAATCGGCACTGAATTGGATGGTGTGCAATGGGTGGATAAAGTGGCTGAAATCTCGAATGTACTCGGGCGTTATCGGCAATACATGGGCTGGGTGGTGTTTGGCTCCTATTTGGTCGTGTTTGGCATCATGTTCCCGCGTTACCGCGGCAATACCTGGCGCGTGCTGGTGCCTACCGCCATCGCTAGTATCGCAACTTTGGCGATCCTTGGCTTTGCCGGCCAAAACGTGCAGCTGTTTCATGTGCTGGCCATGATGTTATTGCTAGGCGTAGGAGTTGACTATGGAATTTTTATGCAAGAGCATCCAGGTAGATCGGACGCTACGCCGTGGCTAACAGTCGGTTTGTCGGCAGTGAGCACGATACTTTCATTTGGCCTACTTGGATTAAGTAAAACGCCGGCCTTGCAGGCATTTGGTTTGACGATGTTGATTGGTGTTGCCCTAGTTTGGATAATTGTCCCTTGTTTTGGAAAAGAAAATAAAAATGACGCACCCTATGCCACAAAATAAACCCGCTGAATTTGTCGATATATTGATCGTTGGCGCAGGCCCCGCAGGCTCGGTGGCGGCAGCCTTGCTGCGGCAGCAAGGCCGTCAGGTTTTAGTGATAGAACGTGAGCAGTTTCCGCGCTTTTCTATCGGTGAAAGCCTCTTGCCGCAAAGTATGGAATACCTTGAGCAAGCTGGCATGTTGCGTGCTGTGATTGAAGCTGGTTTTCAGTTTAAAAATGGTGCCGCCTTCATGCGTAACGGTCGCTACACCGACTTCGATTTTCGCGATAAACATTCCGAAGGTTGGGGCACGACGTACCAAGTCGAGCGCGGAAAATTTGATCATATCTTAGCCAAAGAGGCTGAGCGTTTTGG
>JANYFV010000314.1 GCA_025359635.1 Undibacterium sp.
TACTGATACATACTTTTGTTTTTATTGCGCCATCCTCCCTCATTGGCATATTGATCCCCATTTTTTTCATTTGTTCCATTTGCTCTGGCGACATCTTTGGCATCGCTTTCATTGCATCAGACTTTACGCTCATCTCCCAAAGACCGGGTTTCATTTTTCCTGCGGCATGCGCCGCATTAAGAAAAAACAAACAGGATATTAAAGTCAATAAATGAAGCTTAATAATTTTAGACATAAAAATCTCCTTGATGGAATATGGGTAAGATCTTGGCTAAATATAGAACTAGTTGGGCAAAAGGGAAAGGTTTTTTACCCATTTTTTGTTTATTGAGCGACCCAGCCACCATCCATATTCCACGCCACGCCGCGAATTTGATTTGCCGCATCGCTACAAAAAAATACCGCAAGAGCGCCAAGTTGTTCTGGTGTGACAAATTCGCCAGACGGTTGTTTTTCAGCGAGTAAAGCTTTTTTTGCTAACTCGTTGCTGATCCCATCTTTTTCGGCACGTGCATCGACTTGTTTTTGTACTAGCGGTGTTAACACCCAACCTGGGCAAATTGCATTGCAAGTGATGCCGGTCGTTGCCGTTTCTAATGCTGTTGATTTAGTGAAGCCGACCAGACCGTGTTTCGCCGCGACATAGGCAGATTTTTGTGCGGATGCGACTAAGCCGTGTACCGATGCAAGATTGATGATGCGTCCCCAGTTTTTTGCTTTCATACCCGGGAGGGCTAAGCGCGTGGTGTGGAAAGCGGAACTCAGGTTAATCGCAATGATCGCATCCCATTTCTCGACAGGAAAGTCTTCAATATTTGCTACATGCTGAATCCCAGCATTATTAACGAGAATGTCGACGCCGCCAAACCTCTGCGTGGCTTCTGCCATCATTTTGGCGATTTGTTCAGGCATACTCATGTCAGCACCGTTATACGCCGTCTTGATGCCGAACTCTTGCGCGACGGAGGCTGTAAGAATATTAATTTCACCGATTTCGCCAAAGCCGTTAAACACGATATTCGCTCCCGCTGCCGCTAGTGATCTGGCGATACCTAAGCCGATTCCCGACGTGGATCCAGTGATTAATGCAGTCTTGTCTTTCAGTGGCTGAGTTGGCATCATGATTCCTGTAAAATTGTTAATAAAATAAAAAATTGATTTTAATAAATTCTTCAATGATTTTAATCCCAACGACCAGTAAAATGTCAGACTATCCACCCCAGTAAAAATACTGGGGTAAATTGAAAATTTGTTTGAGAGGTCATCACATGCAAGCCAAACGCAAATCTGTACAGTGTCTTTCGCCAGCCGGATTGCATCATATGGCGTATAAGGAATGGGGCGATCCAAACAATCAAAATGTCTTGATCTGTGTTCATGGGGTCACCCGTGTTTCAGACGATTTTGACGTGTTGGCCTTAGCGCTGTGTGATAAATATCGGATAATTTGCCCTGATGTTGTTGGGCGAGGGAAATCTGACTGGTTGCCCAACCCTCAGCTTTATCAAATTCCACAATACGTCAGTGACATGGTAACTTTGCTGGCAAGATTAGATGTAGAAACGGTCGATTGGCTCGGCACATCGATGGGCGGCTTGATAGGGATGGGATTGGCATCTATGCCAAAAAATCCGATTCGAAAATTAATATTGAACGATGTGGGCCCTGCCTTGAATTTGGATGCAATTGTCCGCATCGGCGAGTTTATTGGTCAGGACGTCCGCTTCGATACCTTTGATGAAGCGGCTGCTTATATTCGTGAAGTATCAATTTCTTTCGGGCCGCATAGTGAAGCGCAATGGCACAAGCTGGCAAGCGATGTGTTAAAACAAAATCAGGATGGAAAGTGGATACGTCACTATGACTTGAGCCTATCGATACCGGTTAAGGCGATTACTCCAGAATTGGCGACCGCTGGACAGGCAATGCTGTGGGCGGCCTATGACGCTGTCAAATGCAAAACTCTTTTGGTGCGTGGAAGTGAATCTGATCTGCTTACCTTAGAAGCGGCACAAGAAATGACTAAGCGGGGTCCCTGCGCAACGCTAGTAGAAATTGCAGGGGTAGGGCATGCCCCCACTTTTGTGCAACCTGAGCAAATTGAAATAGCAAAAAAATTCTTGTTGAACTAAAAAATTTACCTATTATTAATTGGAATGAAATGAGTATTCAACGATTTCATGTCGGTCAACGTTTGTCGGAGACCGCTATTTTTAACAAAACTATTTATTTGGCGGGACAAATCCCTGACGATATTACACAGGATATTGTGGGTCAAACTACTGAAGTGTTGGGGCATGTCGACCGCTTGTTAGCGGAAGCTGGAAGCGATAAAACTCGTATTCTCATGTGCCAGATTTTTCTTTCGGACATCAGCCATATTTCTGGAATGAATCAGGCTTGGGATCGGTGGGTTGCGGAGGGTAATGCACCGCCACGTGCCACTGTCCAGGCTTTGCTGGCAAACTCGTCATGGTTGATTGAAATTATTGTCACCGCAGCGCAAAAATAATATGGTTTCCACCTCAACGATCGCGTCTGAATCTCCCTTGCTAGAAGGTTTGACATCCGTCGAATCTGAACGTGTGATCCTAGCCTTGGAGTTCGTCACTCCTTTCTACGTCAATCGCAATGTCATTACAGAGCAAAATGCACTGCAGTTCGTGATTGGCGTGGTATCCACTTTGGCGATGTTGAAGTCTGATGTGGATACGCGTATCGCCGGTCTGTTGTTTGAATTGCCAGAACTTAATCCGCTCGCGGCAGAGCAAATTGAATCACGCTTTGGCCAGGAAATTGCCGATTTAGTCTCAGGTATCCGCCGTCTGATGCGTTTGCGTGACGCAATGCTGACGCAACATGATGTTGGTCGAGGAAAAGACGAAGCAGAGAAAACAGCGAGTCAGATGGAGACACTACGCAAGATGGTGCTGGCAATGGCGACCGATATGCGTGTGGTGTTAGTCAGGTTGGCTTCGCGCGTAACAACCTTGCGTTACTTTGCCGATTGCAAGCGTGAGGATGGCGCCGCGCAGCAATATGCCAGCGAGACCATGGATTTGTATGCTCCGTTGGCAAATCGCCTTGGAGTGTGGCAGCTGAAGTGGGAGTTGGAGGACCTCTCGTTTCGTTTTCTCGAGCCAGTTCAATACAAACGCATTGCAAAAATGCTGGAAGAAAAGCGCATAGAGCGCGAGAGTTTTGTGGTCTCGGCGATCGCACGACTTAAAGCCGAGCTCAAGGCCGTGGGTGTGGTTGCGGATGTATCTGGCAGACCTAAACATATTTACAGCATCTGGAAAAAAATGAAAGGTAAGGATGTTAATTTTGATGAGCTGTATGACGTCCGTGCATTTCGGGTCATCGTCGATGACATCAAAGATTGTTATACCGTACTCGGCATTTTAAATAATATCTGGACGTCAATTCCGGAAGAGTTTGACGACTATATTTCACGCCCCAAGCCGAATGGTTATAAATCCCTGCATACGGTAGTCGTGGTCGAAGATGGTCGGCCACTTGAAGTACAAATTCGTACGCGTGAAATGCATCAGTTTTCTGAGTATGGTGTGGCTGCACATTGGCGCTATAAAGAAACTGGCGGTTCGAATTTTTCAGCGCAAGAATATGATGAAAAAATTGCCTGGTTGAGACAATTGTTGGCATGGAAAACTGAAGTCGCTGACGTTGTAGTCGGGCAGGAGGAATTGCAACGTGAGTGGGTTGAGAAAATCAAAGCGGCGTCACTGGATGATCGCATTTATGTGCTAACGCCGCAGGCTAGGGTAATTGAATTGCCTAACGGTTCCACTCCGGTTGATTTCGCCTACCAGTTGCATACGGACGTAGGCCATCGATGCCGCGGTGCCCGTGTTGATAACATCATGGTGCCATTGAATACGGCATTAAAAAACGGCCAAACTGTAGAGATTATTACACTCAAGAGTGGTTCTAGTCAGGTTGGGCCTTCACGTGATTGGCTAGGTGCTGAGTATTCAGCTAGTTCGCGTACGCGTAGCAAAATTCGCGCATGGTTCAATGTTATTGATCAGCAAGAAACTTTATCCAATGGGCGTGCTCTGGTTGAGAAAACCTTGCAAAGGGAAGGTAAAACTGCGGTCAATCTTGAAGATTTGGCGCGTAAGCTGGGCTTCGTTAATGTCGATGATTTATTTTTATCCGTAGGCAAAGAAGAGTTTAGTCTGCGTCAGATCGAAAATGTGTTGCGTGAAAATGTCGATACCGTTGAGCCAGACGAAATAACGATCACTAATAAGAGCCGGGCTTCCAGTGTCACTCAAGGGGCAAAGTCGGGAGTGCTGGTGGTTGGAACTGATGGCTTGATGACGCAATTAGCACGGTGCTGCAAACCTGCTCCTCCTGATGAAATCGTCGGTTTTGTCACGCGCGGAAAAGGCGTTTCCATTCACCGATTGAGTTGCAAGAATTTTTCCGAGATGCGCAACAAGGCGCCAGAGCGGGTAATTCAAACTACTTGGGGCGAGCACGGCAAAGAGACTGTGTATCCGGTGGATATTTTTGTTTTGGCTCAAGACAGACAGGGATTATTGCGCGATATTTCTGAGGTTTTTTCTCGTGAAAAAATTAATGTTATCGGCGTGAATACGCAAAGTGCCAAGTCTCAGGCGCGCATGTCTTTTACCGCTGAGATAGGCGGTACCGCACAATTACAAAAAGCTTTGGCGATCATACGAGAAGTCAGTGGAGTTCAGGAAGTTCGCAGGCAATGAACTAATTTATCGCCAGTATTTAGCCGTTAAATAATGTGGATGGGCTCTTCATATTCATCTATTCCCGATGCTTCGGGTTGTAAGGTGATGTGATCAATTTTATGCTTCGTGAGAAGCATAACTTTGACACTTTCCATGATACGTGGCCATGCTGTCAGGTCATCAATTTCCAAGTGGCCAATGAGAGCCGGGTGGCCCGGTGACATTTCCCATATATGCAGATCATGTACCGAAAGTACGCCTTCGGTTGCCTCCAGATCATCACCGATTTGAAGATAGTCAATGTGATGTGGAACGCCTTCCATTAAGAAATGGTAAGAGGTTGTAAGAACTCCGAAAGTCGATTTTAAAATTAACAGCGATACAAAAATTGATAAGATGGGATCAATCGTCATCCATCCCGTATAGTAAATCACCGCACCAGAAACAATTGCAGCGACAGATCCGAGTAAATCTCCCATCACATGGACCAATGCGGCTTTGGTATTGAGACTTTCTTTGTCGTGCGATAGCACCCAAGCGACAATAATATTAATTGCCAATCCTATGCTGGCTACCAGCATCACCGTAGCTCCTTGAACCGGCTCTGGATGCGATAGGCGTTGCACCGCTTCAAACACGATCCAGGCAACGACTGCTAGCATGACCAGGCCATTGACGAACGCTGCCAAGGCTTCGGCTCGACCAAAGCCAAACGAATTTTTTGCAGTCGGTGGACGTTTTGCAATGAGCTGTGCAAGCAAGGCCAAACCAAGGGCGGCTGCATCTGTGATCATATGCCCCGCATCAGAGATAAGCGCAAGCGAGTTCGACCAAAAGCCAAATGCCACTTCGACCCCAGCATAACTGAGTGTTAATCCAAGTGCCCATGAAAGAATTTTTTGGCTGCGGTTTTCAAAATAATGGACATGCACTGCATCGCCGTGTCTATGGGCGTGCAAGTGTGTACTTTTGTCGGTGTGGATATTTTCTGGCATGATTTTGCATAGACTTATGTTGCTCAATGCAAAAAGCTGCAGTGAGAATTTTGCTAGTGTAGTGGATAAGTGAATATCGCACATAAAGCCTGCGCTTAGAATCAAGCTATTTTTTATTTACCTCAATAATTTGCGGGGGAAAGTGGACTAGGGGCTAAAAAACGCTGAAAAATCCTTTACCTGTGGCGTGATATTTGCTATAGTCTCGGCTCTTCGGGCGGTTAGTTCAGCTGGTTAGAATACTTGGTCGACATCCAAGGGGTCGCAGATTCGAATTCTGCACCGCCCACCAGATTTTTAAGTAGTAAAGAAATTAGTGCTGCAAAAATTAGCAATACATTTAGCAATATTTAAGTACTTAAATTAAGAGCGAGAAAGGCATCATGGTTATGACACCGCGAACTACGATCACATTCCTTTGTGAGCGACGCTAGTCGAGGTGTTTTTTCGTCTTTAGGTATGAATGAAAAACGCGGCTAGTCCGCGTTTTTTTTCGTCTGCATTTTTTATTTTGCTTTTTTATTAGTTTCGTTTCTTCCTTTTTTGGAGATAAAGATGATTTCAATTCGTTTGCCTGATGGTTCGCAAAGACAATTTGAGGCGGCAGTCACTGTTGCGCAAGTTGCGGCGAGTATTGGTGCCGGTTTAGCTAAGGCAGCTTTAGCAGGTAAGGTTGACGGTAAAGTGGTCGATACCTCTTATTTGATTGAGACTGATGTTGATTTGGCTATTATTACCGATAAGGATACAGAAGGCTTGGACGTGATTCGTCACTCTACAGCCCATTTATTGGCTTATGCGGTAAAAGAATTATTTCCTGATGCGCAAGTAACGATCGGTCCTGTGATTGAAAACGGGTTTTACTACGATTTTTCGTATAAACGCCCATTCACGCCAGAAGATTTGGTCGTGATCGAAAAGAAAATGACGGAATTGGCGAGAAAAGATGAGCCAGTCACACGTAAGGTTTTGCCGCGCGATGAGGCGGTCGCCTATTTTAAATCGATCAATGAAGCATATAAGGCTGAAATTATTTCTTCAATTCCTGCGGATCAAGATGTGTCCTTGTACACAGAGGGGACTTTTACTGATTTGTGCCGCGGCCCACACGTCCCTTCAACCGGTAAGCTCAAAGTTTTTAAATTGATGAAGCTGGCTGGTGCGTACTGGCGTGGTGATTCCAAGAATGAAATGTTGCAGCGTATATATGGAACTGCATTTGCGAAGAAAGAAGATCTCGAACAGCATTTGTTTATGTTGGAAGAGGCGGAAAAGCGCGATCACCGTAAGCTTGGTAAATCTTTAGATTTATTCCACTTTCAAGATGAGGCGCCGGGCTTGGTGTTTTGGCATCCAAAGGGCTGGACGGTCTGGCAGCAGGTTGAGCAATATATGCGCAAGGTTTATCAAGATTGTGGCTATCAAGAAGTGAAAGCGCCACAAATTTTGGATCGTACCTTGTGGGAAAAAACTGGTCATTGGGAAAATTATCGCGAAAATATGTTCAGTACCGAATCTGAAAATCGTAATTACGCATTAAAGCCGATGAATTGCCCGGGACACGTACAAATTTTTAATTCGAATATGCGCAGTTATCGTGAATTGCCTTTGCGTTACGGCGAGTTTGGCCAATGCCACCGCAATGAGCCTTCTGGTGCCTTGCATGGCATTATGCGGGTGCGCGGCTTTACGCAAGATGATGGCCATATCTTCTGTACTGAAGATCAGATTCAGGATGAGGTGATGGCGTTTCATCCGCAGGCAATGAAGGTCTACGATGATTTCGGCTTTGAAAATATCGCGATTAAGTTGGCGTTACGTCCTGATAACCGCATTGGCTCGGATGAAACATGGGATAGGGCAGAAGAAACTTTGCGTTCCGCATTGCGTAACTGCGGTATGTCATGGGAGGAATTGCCTGGCGAGGGGGCTTTTTATGGTCCGAAAATTGAATACCATTTGAAGGATAGTTTGGGTCGCCCTTGGCAAGTCGGTACTATGCAGGTTGATTTCTCTATGCCGGGTCGCTTGAGTGCTGAATATGTCTCGGATGATAATTCACGTAAAATACCGGTGATGTTGCATAGGGCAATAGTTGGTTCAATGGAAAGATTTATTGGCATTCTGATTGAAAATCATGCGGGTGCCTTGCCATTATGGCTAGCTCCGGTACAGATTGCAGTGCTGAATATCTCTGAGTCGCAGGCGGAATATACTAAAACGGTAGCGGAAAACCTGAAGAAACAAGGGTTTAGAGTGCATACAGATTTGCGTAATGAGAAAATAACCTATAAAATACGCGAGCATTCAATGCAGAAATTGCCCTATATCGTCGTTATTGGTGATAAGGAGAGGGATGCAAACACAGTGGCTGTGCGTACGCGTGGCAATCTGGACTTGGGTGTAATGACCCAAGAAGCTCTGTTTGAGCGTCTGCAAAATGACGTTGCAAACAAGATATAACCAGATACGCCAAAGCGAATGAGCACAGCCAATTTATTTATTTTTCGAAGGAAACTACAATAGCTACCGACAAGTCACATCGCATCAACGGTGAAATTACAGCGCTAGAAGTGCGCTTATCTGGCGTTGAAAATGAGCCTTTGGGCATCGTTAAATTGAGTGAGGCTCTTCGTTTATCTGAAGAGGCCAGCGTTGATCTGGTGGAAATTGCACCGACTGCGCAGCCGCCAGTTTGCCGTTTGATGGATTATGGCAAGTTCAAATACCAAGAGCAGAAGAAGGCGCATGAAGCCAAGCTGAAGCAAAAAGTGATCTTGGTCAAGGAAGTTAAATTTCGCCCAGGTACAGATGATGGCGATTACAACATTAAGTTGCGTAATTTGACTAAATTTTTGGACGATGGCGATAAGACTAAAATTACTTTGCGTTTCCGTGGTCGTGAAATGGCGCATCAGGAAATCGGTATGCGTATGCTTGAGCGCTTGAAGTTGGATCTTGAGCCGTATGGTCAGGTTGAGCAGTTTCCTAAGATGGAAGGTCGACAGATGGTCATGATACTGTCACCTAAGAAGAAGAAATAATTTGAATGCTTGGGGCGGGTGCATCCCGCCAAGCAGACAAAAAGAATTTGTGGAAATTGATATTCGCAAGAATCGCAATTTTTACAAAGGGCATTGAACTCGATTTCAAGCCCATACTAAGTGAGAAGTAGGCATCCAAGAGTAACGTCATTGTTGCCACCTACCATCATATAAAATTGGAGCTGTCGTAAAGACAGATGTGCTATGCCAAAAATGAAAACAAAGAGCTCTGCCAAGAAGCGCTTTCGTGTACGTCCAGGTGGAACAATCAAATGTGGTCACGCTTTCAAACGTCACATTTTGACCAAAAAGACTACAAAAGTTAAACGCCAATTGCGCGGTATCACGAACGTTAATGCAGCTGACGTAGTATCAGTCATGCGCATGATGCCAAACGCTTAACCTCATACTCATTTATTAAGGAGTTACTATGCCTAGAGTAAAACGTGGGGTTACAGCTCGTGCCCGTCATAAGAAAGTTCTCGATTTAGCCAAGGGCTATCGTGGTCGCCGTAGTAAGGTATACCGTATTGCCAAGCAAGCTGTTATGCGCGCTGGTCAATATGCATATCGTGATCGTCGCAACAAGAAACGTGTATTCCGCGCTTTGTGGATTACTCGTATTAATGCAGCATCACGTCAGCATGGTATGACTTACAGCGTATTCATGAATGGCCTGAAAAAAGCTTGTATCGAACTCGATCGTAAGGTCTTGGCCGATATGGCTGTGATGGACAAGCCAGCATTTACTGCGATTGTTAATCAAGTCAAAGCGACACTGGCTGCTTAAGTCTGTGTTAGATACAGATTCGCTCATGGCGAGTTTGTAAGATGAGCGGGGCAGAGGTTGATTCCTGTGCCCCGTTTTATTTTCAGTATTTTATATTTCGCTTCCCGTAATCCGTTGCCCTATTAGTTACCCTTAGTTGGGAAAAATCGCATGAATCCCTTAGATCAACTTGTACATCAAGCGCGAGCAGATTTCTCTGCTGCCCAGGACGCTGCCGCTTTGGAAAATGCCAAAGCACTCTACCTTGGAAAAACCGGACAAATTACCGAGCAAATGAAAGGCTTGGGTAAGCTGGCACCGGATGACCGTAAGGCGCAGGGAGCGATCATCAATGTCGCCAAGGAACAGGTCGAAAGCGCTCTTAACGAACGACGCGATGCGCTGGCAAACGCCCAGATGCAGACGCGGCTAAATGCTGAAGCGATAGACGTAAGTTTGCCAGGTCGCGGCCGCGGCATGGGCGGTATTCATCCCGTTATGCGCACTTGGCAACGGGTTGAAGAAATTTTCCGCTCAATTGGTTTTGCAGTGGCTGATGGCCCCGAAATTGAAAATGACTGGACCAATTTTACTGCATTGAACAGCCCGGAAAATCACCCCGCACGTTCCATGCAAGATACTTTTTATATAGAAGGTAATGACAGCACCGGTAAGCCTTTGCTGTTGCGCACCCATACGAGCCCTATGCAGGTGCGTTATGCGCGTATGCATCAGCCACCAATTAAAGTCATTGCCCCGGGACGTACTTATCGTGTTGATAGTGACGCCACCCATTCACCGATGTTTCATCAGGTCGAAGGATTGTGGATAGACGAGAATATTAGTTTTGCGGATTTGAAAGGTGTCTACCTTAATTTTGTTAAGGCATTTTTTGAAACCGATGATTTGCAGGTGCGATTTCGCCCTTCGTATTTCCCGTTTACTGAGCCTTCTGCCGAGATCGATATTGCGTTCGGTAGCGGCCCTTTAAAAGGTCGCTGGCTGGAAGTTTCTGGTTCTGGTCAGGTGCATCCTTCCGTGATTAAAAATATGGGTTTGGATCCTGAGAAATATATCGGTTTCGCATTTGGATCAGGTCTAGAGCGCCTCGCAATGCTGCGTTATGGAATCAACGATTTGAGACTGTTTTATGAAGGTGATTTACGCTTCTTGAAGCAGTTTAATTAATTCGTAGAACTTCTGTTTTAAGAAGTTTACTTCGAGGTTTTCATTGAAGTTTCCTTTGAAGTTCCATATTTAACGATCTCATCGTTATTAATAGTAAAAGCACACACTTACGGTTGAATTATGCAATTTTCTGAAAACTGGCTACGTACGATGGTTGATCCGAAGATGACTTCGGATGAATTGGCACATTTGTTGACCATGTCTGGATTAGAGGTAGAGGAAGTGGAAGAAGTCGCTCCTCCGTTTAATAATGTTGTGGTCGCTGAGATTCGCGAAATCGTCAAGCATCCCGATGCAGATAGACTCAATGTTTGTCAGGTCGATGTCGGTACTGGCACTTTGCTCAATATCGTTTGCGGAGCACCGAATGTGCGCGTCGGTATGAAAGTGCCTTGTGCCATGGCGGGGGCGATATTGCCACCGGGCGCAGACGGTAAACCATTTGAAATTAAAGTCGGAAAACTGCGTGGCGTAGAGTCGCAAGGTATGTTGTGCTCGGCACGTGAATTGAAATTGTCGGACGACAGCGGTGGCTTACTCGATCTCCCGGAAGACGCCCAGGTCGGCCAGAATTTTCGCGATTATTACCAACTGAATGATCTTAAGTTTACGATCAAGTTGACACCAAATAAAGCCGATTGCTTATCCGTTTTAGGCGTTGCCCGCGAGGTATCTGCTCTGACGGGTACACCGCTGACATTGACAGAACAGCATATTGCTGCGGTGACTTTGCAAGATAAATTACCGGTTCGAATTTCAGCGCCAGATCTGTGTGGACGATTCAGCGGTCGTATTATTCGCGGTGTTAATGCAAAGGCGCCAACTCCTGATTGGATGACGCAGAGGTTAGAGCGTAGTGGACAGCGTTCTATTTCGGCCTTGGTCGATATTTCCAACTATGTCATGTTGGAATTAGGGCGTCCAAGTCATGTTTTTGATCTCGATAAAATTCACGGCGGCCTTGAAGTGCGTTGGGGTAAAACCGGCGAATCAATAAAACTGCTCAACGGTAATACCGTCGCGGTCGATGAGTGGATCGGTGTTATTTCGGATGATAAAGAAATTGAATCTCTAGCAGGAATTATGGGCGGCGATTCGACCGCGGTCTCA
>JANYFV010000321.1 GCA_025359635.1 Undibacterium sp.
AGTTGGAATCAAAACTCATCGCCGCCTTGCAACGCGCCACCCGTACCCCGCGCGGGCCGGTGCATCTCACCATACCGATCGATGTATTTCGCAAACCGAGCTTACATGATGCTCCCGCTTACGATCTGCCCTCATTGTTGATGCCGTCTTCATTAGTCGACGATGATGCTATCGAAACTTTGGGCGAAATGCTTTCTAAAGCGCGCAATGTCGTGCTCTTGATCGGCGGCTGGTGCGGCGAGTCGATTGCCTCCATTCTGCAATTTGCCGCACTCAAAGGAGCGACCTTTGTGACCACTCCAGACGGTAAAGGTTTAGTCAGCCCACATCACCCTTTATATCGCGGCGTATTTGGTTTCGGCGGACATGCTACGGCAGAGGCAGCCTTGCGCGACGAATCGGTTGATCTGATACTAGCGATCGGGGCAAGCATGGGCGAATGGAACACCGGTGGTTGGTGCGATAGCTTGCTCAACGAAAGGCTGGTGCATATCGACGAATCGGAAGACCATCTGGCGCGTACGCCGATGGCAAAATTTCATATACGGGGTCGTATCCGCTCCATTTTTAACCGCCTGATTGAACGTCTGCACGGCGAGCAATGGAGTAACAAGGTCGAAATTGAGCGCCGCCGCGCCTCGCGTGAAATCAGCAACACTAGCCTGATTGATCCGGAGGCAATGATGGCCGCGCCTGATTCATATAACAGTGACGCCACGCCGATCAAGCCGCAACGCTTAATGCGGGAATTAGGCCAGCTTTTTCCGCCCACCACGCGCTTTCTGGCCGATACCGGGAATAGCGTCGCTTGGGCCATTCATTACTTACATCCAAAAATTGATCGCCGTGTCAGCGAAAGGCGATTTGGCGGTGGCGAACGCAAACGCGTCCCTGGCCGGCGTAACACCGATGGAGGCTGGCTAAGGGTAACGATGAACTTTGCACCGATGGGATGGGCGATCGGAGGTGCCATTGGAACCGCCATGGCCAATCCGTCGATGCCGGTAGTCTGTATTACCGGTGACGGCAGTATGCTGATGAACGGACAAGAAATATCGGTCGCCGTGGCCGAAAAATTAGGCGTTATTTTTGTCGTACTCAACGATAGCTCTTTAGGCATGGTCAAACACGGTCAGCGTCTGGCGGGCGCTGAGCAAATCGGCTGCGCCATGCCGAGCACCGACTTTGCCATGCTGGCACGTGCCTTGGGTGCGACTGGATATACCATACGTTCACCACAAGAGTTAGCTGCACTCGATATCAATGCCATCTGCAGCCACAAGGGCCCGACTCTATTGGACATCTTGATCGATGCCGAAGAAATACCGCCGATGAATGCGCGGATGCGGGTACTGGCAAATAACTTATAAAAGGTAAAACACCATGGGAAAACTTGAAGGAAAGCACGCCTTATTTAGCCTCTGACGATGCGTCCTATATCGTTGGCGAAGAAATCGTCGTCGACGGTGGCATCCGGCTGGTGTGTTTGCCTTAATTAAAACGGACTAAACAACAAGGGATCAAGCATGAGTGACATCGATGCAGCAGACGTAATTCACACAAAAATATGGCGCGAAGAAGCCGAACCGGACAACCCGTTTGCCGCACGAGTCGCCTATTGTTGCGGCTATGACGTGTTTGGTGAGATGGTGGGTCAGGCGCGCTGGGTAGAAATGTTATTTTTGCTACTGCGTGGCGAGCGCCCGGAACCTGCCGCAACGGAACTACTAGAAGCATTAGCGGTAGCCTTGGCCAATCCTGGTCCACGCGACCCGTCCATTCATGCGGCAATGTGCGGTGGTGTTGGCGGCTCCACTGCTGCGGCATCGCTGATTGCAGCCTTGTCGGTTGGCGCTGGTCGCTATGGTGGTGCCCGCGAAGTCTTCGATGCGATGACTGTCTGGCAGCAGTGTGGTAACAATCTGGCGGCTTGGCCAGATACCGCGCCTCTGGGAACCTCTGATCCTATCGAAGTCTGGCCCGCTCGCGAGCATGCACCAGGATTTGATCCGCACGGCATCTCAACTGCCGGTACGGTGCGCCAATTGCTCGACCAACTGGTTGCTCTCAGTGCCACCCCACATTTGCTTTGGCTACAGCACAACCTCGCTCAGGTCGAACGCAGTATCGGCCTGCCACTTGCGCTCAGTGGCGTAGCCGCCTGTGCTTTGTTCGATCTTGGCTTTACCCCGGCGCAAGGAGAGATGCTGTTTCTGATGCTGCGCTTGCCAGGTGCCGCCGCTCATGCATTGGAACAGCAAGGCCATGGTTACAAGCGCTTTCCGTTTTATCCAGTAGAACTGCAGGACGCTCCCAACGCTGCACCGGAAAACAAGGAAGCTACATGAAAGGCCCGCAACTATTACAACAACATGCCGGTCACCTCAAGACCAAAGTGGGCGCCTGTTACCCCGGCAGCCACACGGTGTTTCGCGGCCACGACCTACATGTCGAGCTGAAGGAGATGGATTGGGTAGAACTGTACGCTTTTGGTATCACTGGTCGCCGCTTCACCGCGGCACAAATTGAAATGCTGCATGCGATCTGGGTATATACCAGCTACCCGGATGCGCGGCTATGGAATAACCGGATCGCCGCGTTGGCTGGCAGCAGCCGCAGCAGCGCCAATCTGGGCATCGTGGCGGCTCTGGCAGTGTCCGAGGCGACCGTGTATGGTGGTCTGGCTGGGCTGCGTGCCATCAGCTTTCTCATCGATACTCAACGCAAACTAGAACAGGGCCAGCAACTTGACACCCTGGTACTGAACGAAGCCCGCGCACGGCGGATTTATGGTTACGGGCGTCCGATCAATTCCACCGATGAACGCATTCCCTGGATGATGAAACTGGCCCAACGTCTGAATCTGGATCAAGGACGGCATCTGAAACTCGCCTTTGCAATTGAACAGATTGTGCTTCCCATATACCCACAATTGCGCATGAATTACGCGGCAATACACGCCGCACTGATCGCCGATATGGGTTTATCAGCACGTGAATATCAATTATTGCGTATCCCGACTTTTATGGCAGGAATGCCGCCTTGTCTGGTAGAAGCAGCTGAACAAACAGAAGGTTGTCTGTTTCCTACTCCTTGCAAGGGCATCGCCTATGAAGGCGTCGCGCAACGCCATTGGCATAAATAAACGTTACCGGACATTTTTGAGACACTTTTTAATTGATTTTCGTTAACAAATAGGTTATTACTTCTTATCTGACCAGACAAAAACAAAAAAGGAAAAATTCATGAAACCCATGTCGATGCTCCCATTAGGCCTGGTATTTGTCCTCGTCGTGCCAAGCACTGTTAGTCTGGCACAACAGAGTGATGAAGAAGATGAATTGAGTCTGGTATATGGTGACAAACGAACGGTCAGTATCACCACCGGCAGCCAGCAAACGCTGCGCCGCGCACCGGCGGTAGCCTCGGTCATTACTGCTGAAGATATCGCGGCAATGGGAGCGAGCGATCTTGATCAGATTTTAGAAACTGTGCCTGGTGTGCATATCAACCGCACTGCAAACAGTTACTCGCCGCTGTATGTAGTGCGTGGCGTAGTCAGTCAGTTTACGCCGCAAGTACTGTTGTTGCAAAACGGTATCCCGATGACCACGCTATTCCAAGGCAACAAGGGAAATCTCTGGGGCGGCTATCCGGTTGATCACATCGCCCGCATCGAGATAATCCGTGGCCCGGGTTCCGCCTTATATGGTTCCGACGCGTTTTCCGGTGTTATCAACATCATTACCAAAAATGCCGCAGATACTCCGGGTACGGCCATCGGGGCACGTGGTGGCTCATTTAGCACACGTGACGGCTGGATACAACACGGTGGAAAACTCGGCGCCGTCGATCTGTCTGCCTATTTGCGCGTCGGACATACTGACGGTTTTAAAAGTATCATCGTTGCCGATGCACAAACCCGCAATGACAAATTGTTCGGCACCCATGCCAGCCTAGCGCCAGGGCCGGTTAACACCGGTAACGATGCGGTGGATGCCAATCTTGAGCTGAACCATGAAAAGTGGCGTCTGCACGCCGGTTACAAGCTACGTGATCATCTGGGCACCGGCGCAGGCATTGCATCGGCGCTAGACCCCTTGGGCCAATCAAAAAGTGAAAGGATGACCACCGATCTGTCATGGAATGATCCTCAAATTGGCAAAAATTGGGCCGTTGGTGCCGTACTAAGCGGCATGAAATATGTACAACTGACCCCGATCGACTATCAATTATTTCCGCCAGGCCTGCGTTTTCCGACCGGCCTCTTCCCCAATGGCATGAATGGTGGCCCCGATACCTGGGAGCGTCAGATTCGCCTCTCTGGTTTTGCCAGTTACTCCGGCCTCAATGGACACCAGATACGGATCGGCATCGGCCACGACGATCTGAACTTGTATCGCACGCATGAGACGCGCAACTTTAACTACACGGCTGGCGGCACACCGATTCCGCTGCCATCGGTGGTGGATTTCTCCGATAGCAATCCATTTTTAATGCCACAACACCGCAAGATCGACTATAGCTATCTCCAGGATGAATGGGCATTTGCTCCTGACTGGGCGATGACGGCCGGGGTCAGGCACGACCGATACTCAGATTTTGGTGGCACCACCAATCCTCGGGTCGCAGTAGTCTGGGACGCCGCGCTTGACCTGACCGCCAAATTTTTATTTGGCCGGGCCTTTCGCGCCCCTGCCTTTATCGAGAGCTATGGCATCACCAATCCGGTAGCACTCGGCAATCCCAAACTTAAACCCGAAGTCAACAATACCCTCGAAACCGCTTTCGCCTGGCAAGCGCAAGCAAATATCCAAGTGAATCTCAGCCTATTTCGCTACACCATGGACAATATTATCCGCACCGTACCAAATGCAGTTGCAGGCACCGGAGCAACCTATGCCAACACTGGCAGCCAGAGCGGACATGGTATGGAATTAGAAACCAACTGGGACTTTAGTCGCGCCTTGCGCATTTCTGGCAACTATGCCTGGCAGCGCTCGGTAGACAAGGCGACTGGCCGCGACGCAGGCTACGCACCACGGCACCATTTGAATGGCCGTGGCGATTGGCAATTTTCTAGCAATTTTCTGCTCAGCACACAAATCAATTGGGTCGCAGGCAGAAAACGTGCGACCGGCGATCTACGCGCGCCAGTGGCAGATTACACCACGCTGGACCTGAATTTATCGACCAATCGTGGCAACCAAAAATGGAATGCTGCGATCGCTGTGCGCAACCTGTTTAACAGCACCGTGCTTGAACCTAGTCTGGCGCCAGGCTTAGCCATTCCGCATGACTTGCCAATGGCACCGCGCGCTTTGATGCTGCAACTGAGTTACAAATTGTAGATGTTCGCAGTGTCGATCGCCTGCCATTTTTTTGGCTGTTTTTTATTCGATTGCCCTGCAATTGCAGAACTTAGAAATGCCATGCATTGACAGAAAGCTGCAAATTAACAGCAACATGATTATATTGAAGACGCCTGATATCCAACTATTTACCCGCATATTATTCAGCATATTTTGTCTGATCATAGGTCTGGTTCCCACTTTGGCTTGCGCCGTGGCAGAAGCGAACGAAACAACTGTTTTTGAAGCTAACAGCGCGAACACGCCTATACAAAGCAATGCATTGCCAATCCGAACTGTAGCGGGATTGGCATTGCTCACGACCAAGAACGAATCTAGCCCCTTTGCAGTGGCGCAAGTGAGCGAGCCAATCAAACGCCACACGATACAACCATCCGAATCAATCGCGATTATTTACCCCGATATCGGTGAACCATTTCGTGCCATCTTTGCCACGATCATTGAGGGTATCGAAGAAAAAACTAAAGTGAAGATAAAAAGCTATCCGATAGGAGCAAATCTTGACCCTGCTGAACTCAATCTCCAATTGAAAAGAAATGGCACCAAGGTAGTCATCGCCCTCGGGCGTCAAGGCCTGAAGACTGCCTCAGGTTTAGATAACGCAATTGCTGTAGTGGTAGGCGGAGTACTGTCGGTACCAGAGACAGAGAACCGCAATTTAACCGGCATTAGCCTGACCCCCGACCCCGGTTTATTATTTTCTCGCTTGAAAAATCTGCTACCGGGCATTAAGCGGGTTATTGTGATCTACAACCCGCAGAACAACGAATGGTTGATCAAGCTTGCCCGTGATGCTGCTAAAGCACAAGGTCTGGAGCTGGTGACCTTTCAGGCTCGAGACCTCTCCACGGCCGCCCGTTTATACGAAACCACCTTTGCCAGCGCTGACGCCAAGCAAGACGCGGTCTGGCTGCCGCAAGATTCAACCACAGTCGATGAAACCACGGTATTACCTCTGGTTCTCAAAGAGTCCTGGAACCGCGGCGTGCCGATTTTTTCCAGCAGCCTGGTGCATGTCAAAAAAGGCGCCCTGTTTGCCTTATATCCAAATAACCTGGAATTAGGACGAAATCTGGGCGGAGTCGCATTAGGTTTGCTCACAGGCGATACACCTAAACGTGGTATCGCCCCGCTGCGTGAGGTGCACACTGCAATCAACTTACGTACCGCAAGTCACATTGGTTTAAGTATTGAAGAACAGCAGCAACGCAGCTTTGATTTCGTTTATCCTGTGCCGTAGTTGACATTTCCCAATAAAATATTATTTTTTAATTACAAATAGTGCATCAGCATCCATTTAATGCAAATAATGCAAACTTTAATGACATCTACAAACACTATTCATGCTTCGTAATTATCTAAAACGTACTGGCTTTCGCCGGCAACTCACAGTCATGTCGGCTGCTGCCATATTTGGCCTCGCACTATTTTCATCCTTGATCAATTCTTCTGAGGCAAGCCGGCGCTTGCGTGGCTATACGGTTGAGCAGGGCCTGCGCATTGCAGAAAATTTTGCCCGCCAAAGTACCCTCGCACTACTCTACAATTCAGCCGAAAATGCCAAAGAAGGTGTGGCAACTACCTTAGCTTTCCCGGACGTACTACAGGTGCAAATTACCGACGCCAATCATCGTCTATTGCTGTCACAAGCCCATACGGGCGGCACGCAAGCGTCGACACAGCTCAAACCGGCCGGGGTCAAAATCAGACAGACGCTGCTAGAACAGGAAAACGACGATGAATGGCTATTTGGCGCACCTGTGTTTGGTGGCCAGACGACTGAAGCCTCGCCCTTTGAAGTGCAGGTACCGCAGGCGCAGTTGCTTGGTTATGTCCATGTCGCTATCGGCAAAAGTACCCTCAACCGTCTGGCAAATTCACTCTTGTTGGCCAATCTCGTCATCACTCTCTCATTTGCAGCGATTTTATTGGGACTGATGCGCTTATTAGTCGGGCACATGACGCGTCCGTTAAATGCATTGTCGAATTTAATGGGAAGGGCCGAAGCCGGAGAATCGCAGATGCGGGCAACGCCAGAGGGACCAAAAGACATCGTCAATATGGCACTCGCCTTTAACCAGATGATGGCGGTACTAGAGGAGCGTGAAAGTGAATTAAAACAATCGCGCGATGAGGCAGTCCATGCAGCGTTAATGAAGGCCCAGTTCGCGGCGATGGTGAGCCACGAAGTGCGCACACCATTAAATGGCGTGGTCGGCATGTTAGAGATACTCAAAGAAATGCAATTGACCCGACGCCAGCAAGAATGCGTCGATGTGGCATGGAACTCGTCGCATTCCCTGATCACACTCATCAATGACATTCTCGACTTTTCCAAGATGGAAGCCGGAAAAATGGAGTTGGAAGAAATAGAAATCAGTCCACGTGTCTTAATTGAAGATGTCATCGAGTTACTAGCCAAATCAGCGAATCAAAAAGGTCTGGAACTCGGTTATTTGATCGATGGAAACGTGCCTGAGCATATAAAGGGCGACTCTTTAAGGCTGCGCCAGGTACTGATCAACCTGATTGGCAATGCGATAAAATTCACTGAATCAGGCGAAGTTGCGATCCGTATTTCATGCAAACGCGCCCCTGAAACCCCAGATAGTCTGGAACTATGTTTTGCAGTCAGCGACACTGGCATTGGTATGACAGAAGCACAGGCGCAGAATATTTTTGAATCGTTCGCGCAGGCAGATCGCTCAACCACCAGAAAATTCGGCGGTACCGGACTCGGGCTGGCGATTTGCAAGCAACTTGTCGAGCTCATGCGAGGAACTATCAGTGTCAGCAGCCGTCAAGACCTTGGTTCGACATTCTCCTTCAGCGCACTGTGCAAAGTCAGTGATGCGCTTGAATTCATGAGTGATAAAGCAGTCTCACCGTTCATGAATCTACGTGTGCTGGCGGTTGATCATAGCGAAATAATTCGTCACTTTCTGCAAGATAATCTTAGCCGCTGCGGGGCGCAGTGTCTGGCCGTAGCTAGCGGCACCATCGCCTTGACTGAACTTAGTCGCGCAGAAAAAAATGGCCAGCCCTACCAGTTGCTGATTCTCGATAACGAGGCAAATGACGAGCACGGCACAAGCTTACTTCGGCATATGCAAAGTGAGACTAGCCTGTCTCGACCGCGGCTATTGCTACTCGATCATTATGGTGCAAACCACTACAACGACAGCAATATCGGCGAGACCACTTTATACAAACCACTGCGACTCGATCCTCTGCTTGTTGCCATTAAAAATATCATCAACGGAACCCAGACCCAAACTACTTCAAGATTACTGGCACCAAAAATATCGCATGGCCCAGACCGCTTATGGCGGGTGCTTGTAGCCGAAGA
>JANYFV010000328.1 GCA_025359635.1 Undibacterium sp.
GCAATTGACGTTTGATTAATTTCTCAATGTCAGCCAATAATTTAAACTCGTCGACACAGACCAAAGATATTGCTTCACCCGTAGCGCCAGCGCGACCGGTACGACCAATGCGGTGGACATAATCTTCAGGCACGTTTGGCAGGTCGTAATTGACCACATGCGGCAGTTGATCAATATCGATACCGCGTGCCGCAATATCAGTTGCCACCAAAACGGTTAGGCTACCATCTTTAAATTCTGACAAAGCTTTTGTACGCGCTGATTGGCTTTTGTTGCCATGAATTGCCATGCTGTTGATGCCACCGGCAATCAGTTGTTCGACAAGTTTATTCGCACCATGTTTAGTGCGGGTAAATACTAGTACCTGATTCCAGCTATAAGTTTTAATTAGGTGGGCGAGCAGTTGTTGCTTTTTATCGCGATCAACAGGATGTACTTTTTGTGCAATGATTTCTACCGTTGAGTTGCGACGGGCAACTTCTATCATTGCCGGGTTATTGAGCAAACGATCTGCCAGGGCTTTAATGTCATCTGAGAAAGTGGCCGAGAACAGTAAGTTTTGACGTTTTGGCGGTAAAACGGCCAATACTTTTTTGATGTCATGAATAAAACCCATGTCCAACATACGATCTGCTTCATCGAGAACCAGAATTTCAACGTGACTAAGGTCTATCGTGCCTTGTTGTTTGTGATCTAACAAGCGGCCAGGAGTGGCAACCAGAATATCCACACCAGTTTTTAACAATTTGATCTGTGGATTAATGCCAACGCCACCAAAAATCACACCAGAATTCAGATTGGTATGTTTGCCGTAAGTGCGAACGCTTTCTTCGACTTGTGCCGCCAGTTCACGCGTTGGTGTCAGAACTAATGCACGGATATGGCGACGATCAGTCTTGTTCTTTGGCGCATTTGCGCCTTTGGATAAGCGCTCAAGTATCGGTAGGGTAAAGCCAGCCGTTTTGCCAGTTCCGGTTTGTGCGCCGGCGAGCAAATCGCCACCTTTGATCACTGCAGGTATTGCTTGTTGTTGAATGGGGGTGGGAATCGTGTACCCGTGCTCGCTAACTGCGCGAACGATGCACTCGGACAAGCCAAGTTCAGTAAATGTGGTCATACAAATTTCTAAAAAAAAACCAACAATCAAGCAGGATGCCTGATATGTAAGAGTAAAGCTGAAAAACATTTCAAGTATCAACTATCCATAAAGCTGGATGAAGAAGATGCCCGAATCAAATTTAAATTAAAACCAAAAACTATTTTTTTCCGGAAAACGGTTGTAAGGCATTGACCATTTGGGCAAATACTTTAGGCGTACCAGCTAATACGTCGCCAACATGCAGATAATCAGAATCGCCCGAGAAGTTGCCGATAATTCCGCCTGCTTCTGTGATCAGTAGCGCGCCGGCAGCGATATCCCAAGGTGCCAGACCTTTTTCAAAAAAACCGTCTAAACGGCCAGTCGCTACGTAAGCTAGGTCGAGTGCCGCTGCTCCTGGCCTTCTTAAACCCTGGCATTTGCTCGTCATGATTTTATACATTTCCATGTACTCGTCGATGCCGGATAAATCGCGTCCTGAAAATCCAGTGCCAATCAAAGCATCGGCAAGTTTGTCGCAGCGGGTGACACGGATACGTTTGTCATTCAGAAAAGCACCGGCACCTTTGGTGGCAGTGAACATTTCATTACGCGTAGTATCGAAAATAACAGACTGTGTAATAATGCCGCGCTGTTGCAATGCAATAGAGACGCAATACTGCGGAAAACCGTGGATGAAGTTGGTTGTGCCATCGAGTGGGTCGATGATCCAGATATTGTCGTTGTCATCGTGTAGGTTGGCGGAAGCCCCAGACTCTTCTGCCAGGATCGCGTGATCCGGGTAAGCTTGAGTCAGCACTTCAATAATGGCGACTTCGGCGGCACGATCAACTTCAGTAACAAAATCGTTATATTGTTTTTCAGTGACTTGAACGCGATCAAGATCGAAAGAAGCACGATTGATGATGGTCGCGCCGCGACGAGCGGCTTTTATCGCCGTATTAAGCATTGGGTGCATAAGGGTTTCCGTTAAAATGGCAATAAATAACATCTTTACATCGCTTATGATGCAAAGAATATAAGTGTTACGCAAAAATGAAATAAAGAGCGTCGCGTTAAATTGCGGCAAAAGCCATCAAGGGTTAACACGGAATTGCGCTATTTTAAATGAACTTGCCTGAAACTGACACATCTCTTTTCAAACGCCTGCGATTCGTACTGGTCGGAACTAGTCATCCTGGCAATATTGGTGCTGTTGCTAGAGCCATGAAAACAATGGGATTTTCAGAACTTTATCTCGTTAGTCCACGTTTTTCTGATGCCTTGACTAATCCTGACGCGATTGCATTTGCGAGTGGAGCGCAGGACATACTTCAGGCAGCGACGATTGTTAATTCAATTGATGAAGCCTTGCTAGATTGTCATTATGTGGCAGCGGTAAGCGCGCGCTTGCGTGAGTTTTCTCCACCAATTTTGTCACCGCGACAATTGGCCGCGCATTTATCTCAATCGACTCAGAAGTCGGTTGCGCTGGTGTTTGGCAATGAACGCTACGGCTTGCCTAACGAGATAGTCGTGAATTGCAACGCATTGATTAATATTCCTGCCAATCCAGAGTATTCGTCGCTCAACTTGGCGCAAGCGGTGCAGTTATTGGCTTATGAATGTAGGGTCGCAGAAGTTGATGGCGAAGTTGATAAGCTAAGTGCGCAGTCAGACATAGGCTTTCAAGGAAAAACAGCTTCATTGAATGAGATAGACGGCATGTATACCCATTTAGAGAAGGCATTGGTGACGATAGATTTTCTTGATCCAGCCAGCCCCAAAAAATTGATGCCAAGATTAAAGCGCATGTTTTCGCGCACACAGCTAGAAACTGAAGAAGTGAATATCCTTCGGGGAATTGCTAAAAAAATTATCGATTTCAAGGGCTAAGTTTCGCGTTTTATGTTGTTGAATAATGCTGGTAAGTAGGCAATTAGTAGGCTTTTATATAAACTGTTAATTTAGTTGATTTTTCTGCACAAAATTGTAGGTCTTTTACTTTTCCCTTTCTTGCAAAGCAAGTAATATTGTAACGGTATGTTTTATTGATTTTTTTTGCGCCAGTTTTGAGGTATTTATTATTTTTTTTAAAATTCGTCATTTAATGTTTCGTTACATTTTTTATATTCTTCTTGTATACAGTGGATTTGCTTCCGCTTACGCGATTGGTCTGGGTGAGTTGCACGTTCAATCTGGCCTAGGCCAGTCTTTGCAAGCAAATGTAATTTTGCTTGGAACAGATGCGAAGGACGTAAGTAACGCTTGTATTCGCGTCAAAGTTGAAACAACGGAAGGTGTTTTTCTCGCTCGGGTCGCTGCAAGTATTATTGAAATTGGTAAAAATAAAGCCATTTCTATGTCGACTGGACTTAGATTAAATGAGCCAGCTGTCAAAATTACTATTGATGTCAGTTGTGAAACTCCACTTCATCGAGATTTTTTGGTGCTTCTTGATCCAGTAGAATTTATACCGGCGATTATTAAAAATAGTCCGAATGCCGAGACTAAACTCAGTATGCCGATAGAAACAGTTGCCACGATTTCTAAGATTCCGCAAATTTTAAATGATCCGTCATCTACTTATCAAAATGCTCAAAAACATAAATCAAGCAAACGAACAAGTATTCAGAAATCGATTGAGAAATCAAGCGCAAGACCGATAAAAAAATTAAAACTGCTCAAGCCTGAAAAATCTACAAAAGATGTGCTGCGACTTTCTGACGATATGCCGTTTGGGCCTGAGGGCTTAAAGATCAGTACGATACTTTCTCCTGTTCTTGAG
>JANYFV010000211.1 GCA_025359635.1 Undibacterium sp.
CGGATTTTTGCCGACATGTTTGCAATTAAATTTTCTTTACTGTCAAATTTCCACTCACTTCGCGGCTTAAGGTCGGCCAAGATTTCCATATTGTTTGGCCCCTTAGGGTCAGTGCCGTCATCTGGGCGACCAACATGTGAAATGATGTTTCCTACCTCCGGATAACTTTTTAAGATGCTGCGTACCTGCTGTTCAATCTCTTGTGTTTTTTCCAGTGAACTGGAATTTGGTAAACTGATTGTGAGCCATAAATTACCTTCGTCGAGTTTAGGTAAAAATTCACTTCCCAACATGGGGGCAAAAATTAGAGTGATCGCGAGTACCGCAGCAGAACCACCAATGACCAGCACTCTTGAAGGATGCAGACGAACTAACATAGTTCGGTACCAGTTTTGAAGAGACTCCATCCAGTTGCTGTGTTGTTCTGCAAATGGGTGACGCTTGATTGTCCAGGCTAGTAAAGTAGGAATTAAGGTCATCGTCAGAAAAATAGCACCGAGAATAGCAAAGCTAAGCGTGAACGCAACGGGGGAAAAAATCTTCCCTTCCACTCTTTGAAATGTATAAATGGGTATAAATGCCACTATGATAATTGCTTTGGCAAACAGAATAGGATGTCCTAAATCCACCACAGTTTGCTTCAGTGTTTTTTTACGCCAGGCATAAGGCTTCAAACCGGTCGTTGGATCATAATTCTGTATGGAGAGTCTCACCATCAACGCCTCAACCAACACAACGGCACTATCAATAATAATACCAAAATCGACAGCCCCCAAAGAAATGAGATTGGCAGGAATTCCTCTGGCATCGAGCATGATGAACGCAAATAATAAAGATAATGGAATCACGGTAGCAACGATCAAAGCTGCGCGCCAATTGCCTAAAAATATCACCAGAATGGCAATGACCAAAGCAGCCCCGACCAATAAATTTTCTGCGACGGTATGCACAGTATGATCAATGAGATCGGTACGATCATAAATCGTTTTTATATGGACGCCTTTTGGCAATTTGGAATTTAACTGAGCAATATTGCGCTTAATATCGGCAACCACTTTGGCCGCATTACTGCCTTTGCTCATTTGCACAATACCTTCAACGACGCTATTCTCATTATTGAAAGCGACAATCCCTGAACGCGGGCGATGACCTATTTTTACATCGGCAACATCAGAAACCAATATTGTTTTTCCAGCTTTAGCACTTACTATTACTCGCCCGATTTCTTCAATTTTACTAAATATTCCTATACCGCGGACAACCAACGCTTCGTCCCCTCGTCTTATAAAACCACCTCCAACATTAGCGCTATTATTGGCAAGCGCCTGACTCACCTGGTCGATAGTGACGCCGTAACGCTTTAAGGCGGTTGGATTAATTTGTACTTGATATTCCTTTACCGTACCACCAAAACTGACTACATCACCGACACCTTGGACAATCCTTAAATTCGGGCGTATCACCCAATCTTGTAAGGCGCGAATTTCATTTGCATCCATCCCAGGCGGTGCTTCTACTATGTAGCGAAAAACCTCTCCCACAGCAGTTGTCAATGGCGCTAGGCTGGGTTGTATTCCACTTGGTAAGACGACGTTTTGTAGTTTCTCAAGCACTTGCTGACGTGCAAAGTAATCGTCGGTACTATCGGAAAATGTCAATGTTACCACCGACAATCCAGTGATGGTGACGGAACGCAACTGCGTCTGTTTTGGCACTCCGCTCATCTCGCGCTCAATCGGTAGCGTGATGATGCGTTCCACTTCCTCTGGCGCCTGTCCCGGATATTGCGTCACAATTTGTACTTGTACATCCTGCACATCGGGAAAAGCTTCGATCGGCAAGTTAGATAATGCGCGATAGCCAAAGAGCGCTAGTGCTGCAGTAAGAATAAGAACAAAAACACGCTGCGCTAAAACAAAATCAATTAACTTAGTGAGCATCGCTTGCCACCTCGGCGTTGAGCAGGAATGCACCTTCAGTTACTACTCTTTCGTTCTTAGTCAACCCGCTTTCAACATAGCTTTTTTCGTAACCCTTCACTTTGATGTTAACCCGGCGCTTTTCAAAAGTGCCAGTCTGAGTCTCAACGAAAACGTAGCTAGATAAGCCATCAACAAAGATACTGGTATTGGGCAAAGGGATCGCTTTTTTTGCACCATCATCCGCTATAAAAGATACTCGAGCAAACATCTCTGGTTTGAGTTTTTTATCTCTATTATCGATGGCGCAACGCACCTGCACACGGCGCGTATTGGGATCAAGCGTTAAACCGACCAGCGTTACTTTCCCTGTATAACTTTCGCCGGGATAGGCATCTGTCTCAATACGAATCAGCTGCCCCGTGTGAATATTGGCAGCAGTATTCTCTGGTAAATCCACAATAACCCAAAGATGGCTGAGGTCACTAATGGTAAATAATGGATTGGGTAAGTCTGGGCGGACCTCCAGTCCTGGATTAATTTGTTTATCTGCGACAATCCCACTTATAGGAGATGGCAGTCCGAAACGACCATCTTCTTTCCCTGACGCATTCAAGCTTTTCATGCGTAAGTGCGCTCTTTTTGTCTCTGCTTTCGATTGCAAATAATCGGCGTCAGCACTTTCAAAATCTTTGCGCGCCACGACTTCGCCATCAAACAAGGTTTTTGCTCTGTCATAAGAGAGTTTCTTTCGTAATTCATCTGCTTGTGCTTTGCGCCAATCTGCCTCGGCCGTCGCCAAATCGGCTGAGTCAATATCAACCAAAACAGTCCCCCGTTGAACTTTGTCGCCAATTTCCGCATGCAAAGCAATGACGCGACCTAAGATCGGAGAGGTGACCCGCGAGGTAAGGTTTTCGTCATAAGTGATACGGCCATTCACCATATCTGATATCGGCAACGGGATTTCTTCAGCAACAGCGATTTTAAGTGCTGATAACTGAGGCGCATTTGGCGCAAATTTAATCGTGCCTGGCTGCGGCTGTTCTTTTTTCTCTGTGCTTGATTTTCGTTCTTGCGATGCATTGACAAATCGGATACCAAAAACCAGTGCGCCAAAGACCGTTATAGTGATCACGATTTTGCCAAAATTTGATGAGGAGATCATTACTGTATATTTTCTAATTGGGTTGCTTGCCATGCCGCCAAAGACTTTGCATGAACAGAACGGGCGTTTAGTGCATCGAGTTGAATTGCCTTGTAGGTGCGCCTTGTGTCGAGAACATCCATAATCCCGATGGCACCATGCTTAAAGGCAAACTCCGCAGCATCAACAGATTTTTTTGCTGCGATTAACAGACTATCGTCATAGCGTTTTAAGAGATCAAAGGAAGTAATGACATCCCGCCGGTTTTGTGACACTTCATTGCTTGCCAAATCACGCGTTTTTTCTAAATTCTCGGTGGCGGCATCCACCGCAAGTTCCGCAGTGCGAACGTCACCTTCATACTGGTGATTGATAAATAGCGGTATTTGCACGAAAACTCCAAAGCTGTTACCCGTGCCCTGAGAGTTGGTTGGGCTAGACGGGTAATGATCATATTGAACGCCAACCGATATATCCCTTGAGCGCGATGCCAATGCCAGCTTACGTGATGCCATTGCCGCCTCGAGACGAGCTTTTGCGGCTAAGACCTCAGGCCGTCGATCAACCAGGCTAGTTGGCGGCTCGGTAAACATTGAGGAAACTGATGG
>JANYFV010000360.1 GCA_025359635.1 Undibacterium sp.
ACCTGTACCTGATGTTGGCCGGCATGCATACGCTGCCGTTCTGAATCAGTTACCGATTCAAACCGGATATCCCAACAGCAGACAGACTCTGCCGTCTGCGTCAAGCCAACGGCAAAGATTTTTCCCACCTCGCCATAACCCACCACACCGATTTTCATTTTCAACTTTCCTCAGACAAGCAACTGAACCCAATTTTTCCAGAAATGACGAATCAGATCACTTGCAAACCAGTTTTCCTTCGGTAGCAGAACATTGTTTCTGAAGTCCGGGTTTCATGAACTCAGCGCCATACCACTCATAGGAAGTCGGCTCACTGCTCACCTGTTTTGTATAACTGGCCGGGTCAACCGGATTGCCGGAACCTTTGTAGACTGCATGGTCAGGGTAGGCAAAAATGATACGGGTTTTGTCAGCCACTTTATTTTTCATCAAATCAGGCATGGGCGGCATACCCGCCGGAGGATGTCCATCCATTTTGAATGGTGGCGCTGACATCGTATGAGCAACTAGGGAAGTTGGTGCGTGATTTGATTCGGTCCAGCGCATCAGCGGTGTGAGCAGATCAAATTCGCTCGGACCGTCGCCCATACCGCAGTGATACATGCCGGGAAACAGAAACAGTTTGGCGAATGCGGCAGACCTGTCTGTACCCATTAATTGCGTCACCGCAGTGTAATAAGCGATGGTATTGATCGGAGAAATATGCGGGTCGGACCAGCCGTGCCAAAGAATCAGTTTGCCACCCGCAGCAGCAAACCTGGTCAGATCCGGATTGGTAGTGTCATACAGGGCATGCATGGCGCGCACCTGATCGAATTGACCGGCATCGAAATGGAAATCTTTCAGACTGTAGTCGGCCGCCAGATTTTGTTCGAATATCAGGTTCTTTATCGAACCCAGTGCCATGAAGGTACTCGGCACAGGCTGATCAGCGCTTTTTGTCACAAACACGCCCTCCCATGATAGTTCGGAACCATATTGCGGACCACCGATAGTCAGATGTCTGCCCTGTACATCCTGTGGGCCTGCATACAGTTTGCGAACGGTAGTTACCTGGGCTAGAGTCAGACATTGCGATGTATCAGTGCGACCTTCCGGGCATTGGATTCTTGCGGGGTCAAATTTGCACTGGCGCGGATCGTTGATGAGTCCATCCTTCTGACCATCCAGTGCATCGCACGCTGCCAGAACTGCCTCGTGCAAAATCGGCAGCTTGTCTGCGGTGAGCACAGTTTTGCCATTGGCGTCCGTATTACTGGTGGCTTGCCAGCCGTGATAAAAGCTGTTTTGAATCTGAAAATTCATGGCCGGAGCGCCAGCGGCTATGCCGTTGAAATCGTCAGGATAACGCTGCGCTTCAGCCAGGGCTTCACGACCGCCATCTGAACAACCGCTGAAATAATTGTATCTGGCGGGCGCCGCATAATATTGCTGAACCAGCTGCTTGCCCAGCATGGCCGTCAGATGCACACCGCGATAGGCGAAATCGATACGCGCCTGCGGATCATTGCCAAACTCGCCTTCTCCCACATTGCGGCTGGCATGGCCCATATCAGTCGATCCCAGCGCCAGTCCATGCGTATCGGCAGGCACGCAACCTTTGGCATGATCAAGATGAATATCCAGAACGCCACACAAACCGCCACAGCCGGTCTGAAGATAGCGCTGGGTCCAACCATGCACCGGCAGACGGAATTCGCTGTTAATATTGGGCGCGATCAAAGTGCGGACCTTGCAGTAGGCTACGCCATCATGAGTGCCGACAGTTGCACTGAGCACTTCAGTTTTCGCGCCAACAGCAGCACTCAGGTCAGCACTCCTGAGATTCTCACAAGCCACGGATGCTTTCAACGCAGGAAGATCTGCGAGCCCTTCTTGCTTATACGTTTTCGGGTTCAGTGTGGCAGAAGTGGCTTGCGCCCAGGTTTGAACCGTCAGGCCTGCCAACAACATGGCAACAGCAGTCTTTCTTGCGATCTGTGGAACCGCGAGAATCGCGTTGAATAAAAACATAGTTGTATCCTTTTTTTGACGTAATCTCCAGGGGCCACGTGGCCCCTGAGACCGCTCATTAGTAATTCAAACCAAATCGGACTCCCATAAAGCGTGGCTCACTCACCGTAAAATTACTGTTAGAACCCGCTGCAGTCAGTTGCAGTTTGTTCTCAATGTTGGTTACAAACAGCTGCGCACTGTATTTGCCGTTGTTATCCAGATAGGTAATATTGGCATTGCTTCGACTGAATGCTTTCTGGTTGTATTGCACACCGCCCACCAAATCACTCACAACATAACTGCTGGAATATTTTGTACCCAGATACATCTTGATCGCACCATTTGCCACCTCTGTTGTATGGGTGTAACCCAAAGTTGCTGTTGCGGCTGGGGTTTTGTCCAGACTTTTTCCGGTAAAACTAACATTCTCAAACAGGCCTGCCTTAAATTGTCCATACTTGGAATGGAGCAAGGACAATGACGCACTGATCTGATCCGCATCTGAAATTTTATATTTCAAGGAGTTTTCCCAGCCGGAAATAGTAGCTGCAACGGCGCGGGTATAGATCACAAAATTGCCTTGAACATTAGTCAAACCACTGATCTGATCTTTGGCATAGTCATAATAAAACAGGTTCGAATTGAATTGAAAGTTATTGCTCAAACGGCCTTTATAGCCTATCTCATACGCAGTCAGTTCCTCGGAAACGTATGGCCCAACCCCGTGGGTTGCTGGGTCGAAGTCATTAAAACCTCCTGGCTTATAACCGGTCGCAACGGCGGCATACAGCAATTCACGAGGATTGAACTGATAATTCAGACCCAGTCTATAGGTAAGCTTGGTCGCACTTTCAGATCCATTGTTTGGGCCCCCGATACAATCGGCAAACGGATTTGCACAACCAGATGTAGGACCGGCAGAAAAAGTGCCTACCCTAGTTAACGAATCATTGGATTCCCGCAAGCCGGCTACAACAGAAAACTTGTCCGTAAAATTGTAGGTGCCCTGACCGAAAATGCCGCTGGACTTGTGCGTCGTTGTATTAAGAGGATCGATTCCATTGGTGCTGTTGGCAAAAGTCGGGTTGCTCACAACCGCATTCAGATTATGGTCACTCTCGTTGATTTTTTCGTTGTGATAATTTGCCCCAACCACCCACTGGAATGCCGATTTGCTGGCATTCGTAAAGCGCATCTCGACATTGCTTTCATCGAAATCGCCACGATAATTCCGCCAGGCGTATTGTGGTTCACCTGATGACCGATCGGCATTGGTCGACGGATCAAATGTAGATGAAGTTAATTCGCGAGCGTGAAATTTGCTGTTCGATGCAATCACCGTCATTTTCAACTGGCCAAGCAAGGTGTTGAATTCGCCGTTATAACTATTGAATTTGTCGTTGACATCCCCGCCAAACGGATTGCCGTAAACTTGCTTCTGCTGCGATGGGGAACCGTTGGCAATCTGACCGTAACTTGGCACCGTACCGTAGCCGACACCGCTTTGATTTCCGAAAGTCGTTGCCAACAGCAGCGTCGTGTCGTTAGAAAAGGTATAGAGAGCACTTAGACGACCCGCTCTATCGTGCTGATCATTTCGTGCCCGTCCACCCGGATTAGCGCCCAAACTTGGTTGCAAATAACCGTCCCGGTCGTCACTGTTCACAGCGATCCGTACCGCCAGTTCATTTGAAATTGGCACGTTAACCATCGCATCCAAACGTTTTGTACTATAGTTCCCAAATTCTGTATTGACGGACGCTGCGAAATCCTTGGCCGGTTTGTTGGTAATAACATTGATCGCACCACCGGTGGTGCTGGTT
>JANYFV010000212.1 GCA_025359635.1 Undibacterium sp.
GGTTTATCCAGCAGCAAAACCCCATGCACTGGTACACGGGGCGGTTTCTTCACTTGAGTTGTCATGTTTTAAGGGCAGGTCATGCAGGTGTAAACGAGAACGGAGACTTTAATCTTCGCCGTCGTCTTTAGATCGCGTGGCATTCGCCTCATCGATCAATTTGGACATCGCCATTCCACGCATCGTGGAAGTGTCGTGCACAAAGTGCAATTGCGGCAAAGTGTGGATATGCAGACGCAAGCCCAACTGGGCGCGCAAGAATCCAGCAGATTTATTTAAACCATCGAGGGTGTGCTTGATAGAAACAGGATCGTCCTTCAGGCTAGTAAAATAAATTTTTGCGTGTGCGTAGTCAGGCGTGAGTTGGACTTCGGTCAGCGTAATCATGCCGACACGTGGGTCCTTCAGCTCTGACCAAATGATTTCCGCGATATCACGCTGAATTTGGTCTGCAACGCGCAAACCACGTGCCGGGATGGATTTACTATTTTTTGCCATAATAATTACTAAATGCTACAAAAATACTACTGGAACACGAAAAATAAAAAGGGAGCAAAAGCTCCCCTTTTTTATGAATACTACAGGGTTCGCGCAATTTCCTGAACTTCGAATACTTCAAGGACATCGCCAACTTCAATCTCATTATACGACTTCAGAGACAAGCCGCATTCCATACCGGCTTTGACTTCTTTAGCATCGTCTTTGTAACGCTTCAATGAATCCAGTTCGCCTGTCCAGATAACCACATGGTTGCGTAACAGACGGACTGAAGACGTGCGCTTGACCGTACCTTCGGTGACCAAACAACCGGCGATAGAGCCAACTTTGCTGACCGAGAAGACTTGACGTATTTCGACCTGACCAATGACAGTTTCGCGCTTCTCTGGTGCCAACATACCTGACAATGCCGCTTTAACTTCATCGACCGCATCGTAAATGATGTTGTAGTAACGGATATCCACGCCATGGGATTCAGCCAACTTACGCGCCGATGCATCTGCACGAGTATTGAAGCCAATGATGACCGCTTTGGATGCTACCGCCAGATTGACGTCTGATTCTGAAATACCGCCGACCGCTGCATGTACGACTTGTACCCGTACTTCATTGGTCGACAATTTAACCAAGGACTGAACCAAGGCTTCTTGCGAACCTTGTACATCGGTCTTGACAATAATTGGCAGGTTTCTGACTTCGCCTTCGCCCATATTGTCGAAGATGTTTTCCATCTTGGCAGCTTGCTGTTTGGCCAGTTTGACGTCACGGTATTTACCTTGACGGAACAAACCGATCTCACGCGCTTTACGCTCGTCGACCATGACCATGAATTCCTCACCTGCGGCAGGAACCTCAGTCAAACCTTGAATTTCTACCGGAATCGAAGGACCGGCTTCAGTAGTATTTTTACCGTTTTCATCCAACATCGCACGAACGCGACCATAAGAAGAACCAGCAAGAACCACATCACCACGTTTCAAAGTACCGGACTGAACCAGAACTGTCGCCACCGTACCGCGACCTTTATCCAAGCGCGATTCGATCACCAGACCTTTAGCCGGAGCATTCTTCGGTGCACGTAATTCCAACACCTCCGCTTGCAACAGAACTTGTTCCAGCAAATCGTCAATACCTTCACCGGTTTTGGCAGAAACAGGGACGAATGGTGATTCACCACCGTACTCTTCCGGTACAACGCTTTCGGCTACCAATTCTTGCTTAACGCGATCCATGTTGGCACCGGGCTTATCAATTTTGTTGATCGCGACAACCAAAGGTACACCAGCTGCTTTTGCATGCGCAATCGCCTCTTTGGTTTGCGGCATTACGCCATCGTCAGCTGCAACGACAAGAATAACGATATCGGTCGCTTTGGCACCACGGGCACGCATTGCAGTAAATGCTTCATGGCCAGGAGTATCAAGGAAGGTAATCATACCGCGTGGTGTTTCTACGTGGTAAGCGCCAATGTGCTGGGTAATTCCACCGGCTTCACCGGAAGCAACCTTGGCACGACGAATATAATCGAGCAAAGAAGTTTTACCGTGATCAACGTGACCCATTACCGTAACTACAGGAGCACGCGGAGCCGATTCGTATTCAGCGTGTTCAGCCACATCCGTCAGCATCGCTTCAGGATCATCGAGTTTAGCGGCAAATGCCTTATGCCCCATTTCTTCAACCAGGATCATCGCAGTTTCCTGATCCAGAACTTGATTGATAGTGCACATCTGACCAAGCTTCATCAAATGCTTAATGACCTCAGACGCTTTAACCGACATTTTGTGTGCCAATTCAGCGACTGTAATAGTCTCAGGAACATAAACGTCTTTAACAATCGCTTCGACTGGCGCCTGGAAATTTGATTGTTCTTCAGCTTGATTTGAACGGCGACCTTTAGGTCCGCCTTTCCAGCCATCACGACCAGTAGGTGCGTTTCCACGGGTTTTGATACCACCGCGTTTTTTAGCATCATCTTGCCAGGTAGAAGAAACATTGGCAGATTTGATCGATTTTTTGTCGACGACTGCGCCAGCTGCTGGCTTCACTTCTTTTTTGTCGCTAGCGGCTTTTTTCTCAGCTACTTTTTTATCCGTTGGCTTATGCAAAGTACCTGCAGGAACAACTGGTGCCGCAACAACTGGAGCTGCGACCTTAGGTCTACGTGCAGCGTCCATCATTTCTTTAATTTGAGCTACTTCGTCAGCCACTTTTTTACGCGCAACATCATTCGCTGCGGCTTGCAAAGCAACTTCTTTAGCATCAGCTACGGCTTTTTTCTTCGCGTCTTCAGTTGCTTTTTTCTTCGCGTCTTCAGCAACTTTTTTCTTGGCATCTTCAGCCGCAACACGCTTTTCTTCATCTTCAGATGAAACAGCTGCGACAACAGGAGCAGATTTCGCAGGTGCTTTAGCAGCTGCTTTTGCCGTTTTTGCCGGTGCTTTTGCTGCAACGTTCAGTGCGGCAGCTTCAGAGACAGCCGCGCTCTCAGATTTAAGCTTTTCAGCCTCTACTTTTGCAGCTAGCTCAGCAGCCTGTTCCAAATCACGTAATACATTCGCCTGTGATTCTTTCTCCGCTTCCAATTTCGCCAGATACGCTTGCTTCTCGATCAGCTCTGCTTCTTGACGCGCAATCAATTCAGCTTGTTTGCGCTCTTCCGCCTCAAGACGCTCAACCTCAGCAGGGTCAAGCGCGACAACCGGACGTTCAGCTTGCTCTTCCGGAGCGCTTTCATCACGCTTAACAAAGGTGCGTTTCTTGCGCACTTCTACCTGGATCGTGCGCGACTTGCCTGTGGCGTCAGCCTGTTTGATCTCGGTATTTTCTTTACGCGTTAAGGTGATTTTTTTCTTATCTGCGCCCTCAGCTATACCGTGCGAACGCTGTAAGTGCCCTAGCAACTTATCTTTATCTTCTTTTGACAGCACATCGGACGTCGAGCTTTTACTAACGCCCGCGGCATGCAATTGCGTGAGCAGCAAATCCGCTGACATCTTCAGCTCGGTGGCAAATTGAGCTACATTATTACTCGCCATTCAGTCCTCTTTTTCTCTGTGCGCTTGATGAAACGCGTAAATATGATTGTTGTGTTTAGCAAACGTCGTGATTTATTTTGCTTCTACGAGTTTCCAGGCTGAGGCCAACAAGGCCTTGGCATGCTCATCATATTTAGCGTCGATGAGCTTCATCTCATCATCAGTCACATCTTCAAATGCTTCTTTTATCAATTGGCGCGCACGTTCAGCTGACAATGCCAAAATCGCTCCAAACTCGTCATACGCCAGGCCACCAAAAGCCGTCAGCGTTTTGATACCTGCCAAGCCTAATTTACCAGCAGTGACTCTACTCATGCCTTCAAGATTAATGAGTGCATCTTCAACGCCATCGACGCCTTCTTCTGAAGCGATCGCCTCAGTGAGCAAAGCGTCTCTTGCACGATTACGCAATTCATTGACTGTATCTTCGTCCAATGCCTCGATCTCCATCATTTCACTGATAGGCACGTAAGCAATTTCTTCCAGACTACAGAAACCTTCATCAACCAGAATGTCAGCGACTTCTTGATCAACGTCGAGTTTTTCCATGAACAGCGCACGAATGCCGGCAGTTTCTTGCTCGGCTTTATTGGCGGATTCTTCGGCTGTCATGATATTGATTTTCCAGCCAGTCAACTCCGCAGCCAGGCGCACGTTTTGGCCGCTACGACCAATCGCTATCGCCAGATTTTCATCATCGACAACCACATCCATGCAATGCTTTTCTTCATCAACCATGATAGAAGAAACGTTGGCAGGAGCCAAAGCGCCGATCACGAATTGCGCCGGATCTTCAGACCACAGGACGATATCAACACGCTCGCCACCAAGCTCACCTGTCACGGCTTGTACACGTGAACCACGCATACCAACACAAGTCCCGATAGGGTCAATACGCTTATCATCAGTATGCACGGCAATTTTTGCACGCACACCTGCATCACGGGCCGCTGATTTAATGACGAGTGAACCTTGTTCGATTTCTGGCACTTCCAGCTCGAACAATTTCATAATAAATTCTGGTGCCGTGCGCGACAAAATAACTTGCGGGCCACGGGCATTACGATCGATACGCAAAATAAAAGCGCGGACTCTATCACCGACACGTAAATTTTCTTTTGGTATCATCTGGTCGCGTGGCAAACGCGCTTCAATCTTACCTGACTCAACAACCGCTTCGCCGCGCTCCATACGCTTGATGGTACCGGTAACGAGTGAATCGCCGCGCTCTAAAAAGTCTGCCAAAATCTGCTCGCGCTCAGCGTCACGAATACGTTGCAGAACAACCTGCTTGGTATCTTGCGCAAAACGACGGCCAAGTTCAACGGATTCAATTGGCTCTTCGATGTATTCATCGACTTCGATATCGGCGTATTGCTCGACCGCTTCGAAATGCAATATTTCTTGATCCGGCAATTGCAAACCAGCCTCATCGGCAACTACGTGCCAACGGCGGAAAGACTTATATTCGCCAGTATCACGATCGACTTCAACTCGAATATCGACTTCACCTTCATAGCGCTTTTTAGTAGCTTGCGCCAATGCGTGCTCTAAGGCACCGAAGACGATATCTTCATCGACGTTTTTTTCACGCGCCAGCACATCAACCAATAATAAAACTTCGCGACTCATGCTTTGCGACTCCTAAAATTCACTTGCGGCACCAAGCGTGCCTTATCAACATCGGCGAGCGTAAATTCCAACATTGCCGCGCCCTCTTTTCCTTCAAATTCCAACCTTAAGGTGTCGCCTTCACACTCCAGCAGCACACCTTCAAACGTCTTGCGATTATTCGAATCCGGCATCGGCAAACGTAACTTAACTGTTGCAACCTCGCCAGTAAAACGAACAAAATCCGAAAATTTTCTGAGAGGACGATCAAGGCCGGGTGAAGAAATCTCCAGCCGCTCATAATTCACGTCCTCTACAGTTAATACGTGTGACAGCTGATGACTCACTTTCGCGCAATCCTCTACTGTTACATTGCCTTTTTCCAAATCCGCGGGCAAAAAGTCGATATAGACCCGAAACAAACCACGTTCAGCCTGTTCAAAATCTACCAGGTCGTAACCTGTACCATTCACGGTTTTTTCTATTAATTCCAGCAAGTGCAAGGCCATTCTCCGAAAACACAAACTTCCCTACGCACAAAAAGCGCTTCACAAAAGAAAAATGGGCACCAGCCCATCATTCTTTAGCGCCCCGCATACAAACATGCCAAGGTAAAATCTGCTAACCCCAAGATTATAAACGATTATTTACACGGTCGCAATGAAACGCGAGTAAATACACCAACAAAACGACGTTTAATTCATTTCCAAATCATTGGTGTCTAGGCGCCGAGCCGACGACAGTGCTTTAGCACGGCAAGACGAAGGCAACAACGACACCGATGATTTAGAAATGGATTAGGCGCCTCTTGAGCGTCTACGTGCTGCAATCCCCTGACCAATCGCCTGACCACTACCGCGAGCAGTGCTTCCACGCCTAGGCTGACCCGTACTCGGGAAGCCAAGTGCTGTTTGCATAGGATCGGGTTGGCGACTACGCTTTTTACCACCTTCGCCACCTGCAGAATTTCCATTGCGCTCATTACCAAAATCATTGCGCGAACCATTTGAATCACCACGCGCTGCCGAACCGTAGGTTCTTCCCTGTGGCTTATCAAAAGGACGACCCGCAGGCTTATCAAAAGGATTTACATTGCGCCCTTTATTGCCATTGGCCGGCTGCCTGTTGCCGCGCTCGCCGCCTTCAGATTTCTCTCCGGCCACTTTTTCCAAGCCGCTAATTTTTAACAAGCTGCGAACCGCATCCTCACCGAGCTCATCCCAGCGACCGCGCTTTAAACCTGATGGCAGTGTCATCACGCCATAACGGGTACGAATAAGACGCGAAACGGTCAAACCAACCGCCTCAAACATCCTGCGCACTTCACGATTACGACCTTCTCCGATCACCACACGGTACCATTTATTCACACCTTCACCGCCGCCATCAGCGATTTTTGAGAACTGCGCGAGGCCATCTTCCAGCTCTACGCCGGCCAATAATTTTTGGCGCATACCCTCTTCAAGCTCACCTAAAGTACGCACGGCATATTCGCGTTCAATACCATAGCGTGGATGCATCAGACGGTTCGCCAGGTCACCTGAAGTCGTGAACAACAAAAGTCCTTCTGTGTTGTAATCCAAACGACCTACAGCTAGCCACTTGCCAACTTTCATTTTTGGCAAACTCTCAAAAACAGATTGCCGCCCTTCCGGATCGTTGGTGCTCACAATTTCACCAGCTGGCTTGTGATAAATCAGGACGCGCGGCGGTTTTTTACTGACCTTACGCTGGATTAACTTTCCGTTAATACGCACCTGATCCTGCGGCAAAATACGTTGGCCGATGTGAGCTGGCTCGCCATTGACCGATACGCGACCAGCAACGATCAATTCTTCCATATCACGACGTGAGCCCAGTCCCGCCTCAGCCAGAACTTTATGCAATTTTGGTGCATCGTCGTCTGCCGTCAGATCGCGCCTAACGTTTTTCATATTGCGATCTTGATGCGGCTTGCCTTCTACAGAAGAATCAAAGGCCTCGGAAGTAACGAACGAGAACACTTCATCCGCATTATTTGTTGATTGACGAGGGTCTTTTCGCGGCCCCGCTGACTGCGCTGAGTTCCGCCCTCTTGGGCCGCCAGCTTGACGAGGACCGCTTTTCTCGGCAAATGGAGGACGTGACCGGGATTCAGCAGGATTTCTCGTTTGATCTCGACTTGATTCACTTCCACTTTCGCCGGCAGACTCTGGCCTACGAGATTGCACCCTAGCACCGCCCTCAGCACCAGCTTCACGTCTGGCACGTGGCTGCCGCGCAGGTTTAGCGGACACAACCGAGCCAGCATCCATATCAGCTACCGGCATTTGTGACGGCATCGCAGTAATTTGCTCCGGTGCAGCAATTTGCTCAGCCACCTCAGACTTGATCGATGCACGACGCGGAGCGCGTGGACCTCTGACAGTTTTTTTCGCTGGCTTACTTGCACCAGCATCATCTGTAGAGGCGGCAACTTCGGTTTTAATTTCGTCAGGCTTATTAGTATTCATTATTTAATTCTGTATTGGAATGTATGGAGGCAATGGCAGTTTCTTCCGCCACCACATCAAGATCATTTTTTTGCGCAATTATCGCCTCAACTTCCACCTCAGAAACTTCGGCGATCACTGAAACCTCACTTACTACATCAACTTGCGCCGGAACAGCCTCTGTAAGCGCCTCGCCCGATTGGTTTTGCTCTACTACCGTATTCATTTCGTCGACGACCAAATTCTGATTTTGATCTTCAAACATATTCGCCCCCAGAACCTCAATTTCAGAAGCAGCTTCTTCGGCAATATTGTCTTTGCCTATCTGCTGCAAGGGCGGCAACTGATCCAAAGACAACAAGCCAAGATCAGCTAAAAATTGCTTAGTAGTGGCAAACAAAGACGGACGGCCCGGCACATCTCTGTGACCTATCGTTTCTATCCAACCACGCTCTTCAAGTGTCTTAATCATTTGCGAAGCGACGGTCACGCCTCGTATTTCTTCAATATCCCCGCGCGTCACAGGTTGACGGTACGCGATAATCGCTAGCGTCTCCAAGGTCGCACGGGAATACTTTGGCGGTTTCTCAGGATTCAAGCGATCTATAAAAGCGCGCATTTCAGGACGGCTTTGAAAACGCCAACCAGTCGACAAACCGATTAACTCTATCCCCTTATCGATCCAATCATCACGCAAATCTTCTAACATGGACTTGATGGTATCAGCCCCAACCACATCAACTTCATCATCACTGTCCTGAAACAGCTTTTTCATCATATTGACAGTGAGCGGCTCATGCGCACATAGCAATGCAGTTTCGAGAACTCGCTTGGCCTCAGCAGTATTCATGCGATTTTTTTAGCACACTTAGTAGTTAATCTAATCAAGCAGACTCGAAGACGCAGCATCTTCAGTCAAAACCAGTTCAGTAATTTTGCAGCACACTTAACATGTATGCCTGGTGGATCAGCCTGTTTCCCGCATTTACGAATTTATAATAAACGCAGCCAAAACAGTCGATCAATTTAGTAGATACTGGATTGTAGTCCAAAATTTCAAATTCAATCAAGAAATTCACTGGGCTAATAAAAAAGCCACGTTAATACGTGGCTCTTTATTTAAAACTGGTTGCGGGGGCAGGATTTGAACCTACGACCTTCGGGTTATGAGCCCGACGAGCTGCCAGACTGCTCCACCCCGCGTCTGAAGAATGAAACTATACAGCGTTTTGCTGCTTTGCGCAAATCTTATTTAGGGAGCGCTCGTTTGCCTGCTGGCAAAAAGCCATTATTTTGACTCTATGCGCATACAAAACAATATGAATCCAGTGTTACACTTCCAGCTCTAACTTTTCCCGCTCTGCACCATGAAATTCTGCTCCGCTTGCGCTGCCCCTATCGTTATTCAAATTCCCGCAGACGATACGCGTGAACGTCATGTTTGTTCGGCATGCGGAACAATTCATTACCAAAACCCCAAAATGGTGGTCGGCTCGATACCCACTTGGGAAATCGATGGTGAAGTAAAGATTCTCCTGTGCAAACGTGCCATAGAGCCGCGCTATGGCTATTGGACTTTGCCTGCAGGTTTTATGGAAAATGATGAAACCACCAGCCAAGGTGCGCAAAGAGAAACTCAAGAAGAGGCTGGCGCAAATATCGCATTGCACGAATTATTCTCAATGCTTAACGTACCGCATGTGAATCAGGTACATCTTTTTTATCGTGCCTCACTGTTAGATATTGACTATCAAGCGGGCACCGAAAGTCTAGCTGTACAGCTTTTTGCAGAACATGAAATCCCGTGGAAAGAAATTGCCTTTCCGACGGTCAGTCATACCTTGAAGTTCTTTTTTGAAGATTTGGCGAAAGTTAAACAAGGTGGCGCGTTTGAATTACACGCGCATGATATTTTCAAATCCATGCGCGAGTAATCTCTACTTTTTACAGCATCCAAGACAAGCCTACCAACTTGTCTCACGTTCAGCAGTGGCCGACACTTTGTGAATCGACAGATCAGCGCCTTCAAATTCCTGTTCTGGATCAAGGCGTATGCCAACAAATTTCTTAAGCAAAGCATAAATCACGGAACTGCCAACGAGTGCGATAAAGACGCCCAAAACGGTGCCTACAATCTGAGAAGCGAAGCTTACGCCGCCCAATCCACCGAAGGATTTCAAGCCAAAAATACCTACTGCAATACCACCCCATGCGCCACACAAACCGTGCAGTGGCCACACACCCAGAACATCATCTACTTTCCATTTATTTTGCGTCCAGGTAAACATCCAGACAAATATTGCACCTGCCACGCCGCCAGTAAACAATGCCCCCAGCGGGTGCATCAAATCAGAGCCTGCACATACCGCGACCAAACCTGCGAGTGGCCCGTTATACACAAACCCCGGATCATTTTTACCCATCACCAAAGCGACCAAGGTGCCACCTACCATCGCCATGAGTGAATTAATAGCAACCAAACCGTTCATTTTATCTAGCGTTTGTGCGCTCATTACATTAAAGCCAAACCAACCAACCGTGAGTATCCAGGCACCCAAAGCCAGAAATGGGATACTCGAAGGTGGATGTGCTGAGATTGCGCCACTTTTCATATAACGCCCTCTGCGCGCACCCAGCAGCAACACGGCAGGGAGAGCGGCCCATCCGCCAAAAGCGTGAACTACCACGGAGCCAGCGAAATCGTGAAATTCTTCAGAAAACATCGCCTTCAGCCATACCTGCACACCAAATCGTTGATTCCATGCGATGCCTTCAAATAATGGATACAGCACACCAACGAGTAAAGCCGTCGCCATCAATTGCGGATAAAATTTGGCGCGCTCTGCTATGCCGCCAGAAATGATAGCTGGAATTGCCGCTGCAAAAGTGAGCAGAAAAAAGAACCTCACAAGCTCAAAGCCATTGCGCTCAACCAAGACCTCAGCTCCAGAATAAAACTGTATACCGTACGCAATGCTATAACCGACAAAAAAATACGCTATCGTTGACACAGCAAAATCAACGATAATTTTAACCAAGGCGTTAACCTGATTTTTCTTGCGAACCGTACCCAACTCTAAAAATGCAAAGCCCGCATGCATTGCCAAAATCATAATCGCGCCCAATAATATAAATAAGGCATCAGCGCCACTTTTATGTGCATCCATTTAAAAACTCCCAATTAATGTGCAAATTAAAATATCCACGCACTAAATAAGCAAAAAACATTCCAATTTGGTGCAATTATTAAATCATTGATTTTTATGAATATTTTTTATACGACATATTTTTACTACGAATTTGCACCAATATGTTGCTTCTTATTGGTGCGTAACACTTTTCAAATAAAGTAATCACATGATTCCATGGTTAGAAATTGACACGCCTTTTCCCGATGTCGCAAATGCCCTGACTGAAGAGCAAGGTGCTGCTGGTTTACTTGCCGCCGGCGCAGATTTGTCTGCAGCGCGACTTTTGGATGCCTACCGTCACGGCATTTTCCCGTGGTTTTCAGAAGGACAACCGATACTTTGGTGGTCAACCAACCCGCGCATGGTGTTGATGACAGAGGATTTCAAACTTTCAGATAGCCTCAGAAAAACCATCAAAAAGCGCGCATTAGATATTCGATGGGAGATCAAATTTGACAGCGCTTTCGAAGCGGTGATGCACGCCTGCGCAGCGCCGCGTCGCGATGGCACGGGAACCTGGATTTCCGAAGACATCATTGCCGGTTATTGTGCCTTGCATTTAGCCGGTTATGCGCATTCCTCTGAAGTCTGGCTAGACGGGCAATTAGTCGGCGGTGCTTACGGTGTTTGTATTGGACGCATGTTCTATGGTGAATCAATGTTCGCCCGCGTGACAGACGCGTCTAAAATCGCCATGGCATATTTAGTGTATTTCTTACGTGCAAATGGCGTAGGAATGATAGACTGCCAGCAAGAGACCGCCCATCTTGCTTCATTGGGCGCCAGACCAATTTCACGTGATAACTTTATTCAAAAAATTGAATTGGCAGTCACTCTGCCTGGCATTACTAAATGGAAGCCAGTCAGCATTAACGTCTAAGGCAAGGCATTGAAGTCCGCCCACGTTTAAAATGAAGGGAGAAACGGCATGACACAACTCAACGAACTCCCATTCTCCAGCATACAGTTTTATGCCACGGCGCCCTATCCGTGCAGCTATCTCGATGGCCTGCAAGCGCGGTCGCAAGTCGCGACTCCTGCGCATTTAATTAATGCCGATACCTATTCAGAACTTATACAAAATGGCTTTCGCCGTAGCGGCATTTTTATCTACCGCCCCCATTGCGATACTTGCCATGCCTGTACACCGGTACGAATACGCGTCAATGAATTTCAGCCAAACCGCAGCCAACGACGGGCAAAAATAAAACATGGCAATTTAAGCGCCTATGTCACCAGCCTGAGTTACGTGCATGAGCATTACGAGCTTTACCAAAAATACCAAAATGAGCGTCATTCTGGCGGCGGCATGGATCACGATAGTCGCGACCAATATGCGCAATTTTTATTGCAAAGCCGGGTGAATACGCGCCTGGTTGAATTCCGCGATGAAAATCAAGTGTTGCGCATGGTGAGTATTATCGACATCCTGAGTGACGGCTTATCCTCGGTGTATACGTTTTTTGATACCGATGACGACAACGCCTCGTATGGCACCTACAACGTACTATGGCAAATCGAACAAACCAAACAACTGCACTTGCCCTATGTGTATCTAGGTTACTGGATTGCTGCCAGCCCCAAAATGGCCTACAAGACTAACTTCAAGCCGCTCGACGCATTGCTTCACGGGCAATGGCAGGCCTTATAATTCTGGATCTATGTAAATATTACAGCGTCACTACGCAGTAATTTTACGCGGTCAAAATACCCTCTTCAACATTAAACGCAACCATCATGCCCGACAAATTACTGTACTCCCTGGCTCGCCCTTTTCTGTTTTTCATGGATGCGGAGAGTGCCCATAATCTCACGCTACCGGCATTGCGTCGCGCCCAGGCACTAGGTTTAACCAAGTTACTCCCCAAACCAATATCTGATCCGCGCACGGTCATGGGCATCACGTTTCCTAACCCTGTCGGCTTAGCGGCGGGCCTGGATAAAGATGGGCGCTACATCGACGGCTTGGCTTCACTTGGTTTTGGTTCAATAGAAATTGGCACGGTCACGCCGCGCGCGCAGGCTGGCAACCCAAAACCGCGCATGTTTCGCCTGCCACAAGCCAACGCCATCATCAACCGCATGGGTTTTAACAATGGTGGCGTAGATGCCTTCGTCGCAAATGTGCAAGCCTCACGTTTTTATCAAGACAAACAAGGTGTACTAGGTTTAAATATTGGTAAAAACGCCGATACACCGATAGAACGCGCGGCGGAAGATTACTTACATTGCCTGGAAAAAGTCTATCCGTATGCCAGCTATGTCACCGTGAATATCTCTTCACCGAATACCAAAAATCTGCGTCAACTGCAAGGCGCGGATGAACTTGATGCCCTGTTATCGCAACTTAAACTAGCGCAACAGAAACTGGCCGACCTGCATAAACGCTACGTGCCTATTACGTTAAAAATCGCACCGGATATCGACAGCGAACAAATTAAAAATATTGCAGAAGCCCTTATGCGCCACAAAATTGATGGCGTCATCGCCACCAACACAACCATCACGCGCGATGCAGTCAAGGGCTTGCGCCATGGTGAAGAAGCTGGCGGATTATCGGGCGAACCGGTGTTTGAATTATCCAATCAAGTTATCCGCGCGCTGAAATCTGAACTAGGCGATGCCTTACCCATCATCGGTGTCGGCGGTATTTTTTCTGGTGCCGACGCAGCGACCAAAATGCAAGCCGGCGCGGCACTGGTACAAATCTATTCTGGCCTGATTTATCGCGGCCCGAGTTTGGTTAATGAGTGCGCCACCGCTTTACGCAATCTAAAATAGAGCTACAACAATAAATTAAAAATGACTCCTTCGAACATCACTGCAACAAAAACCAAAGAACTCGGCAAGAGCGGGCTGCTAGTCTCCAAAATCTGCCTGGGCACGATGACCTTTGGTGAGCAAAATACTGAAGACCAAGCACACGCCCAACTTGATTACGCATTCGAGCGCGGCGTTAATTTTATCGACACTGCAGAGATGTATCCGGTCATGCCACGCGCAGAAACGCAAGGCAGAACAGAACAATATATCGGCAGCTGGCTGAAAAAATCAGGCAAACGTAACGACATCATCCTCGCCACCAAAGTTGCCGGCCCTTCACGCGGCATGGGCTGGATACGCAAGGGTGAAAACGATCTGAACGCGGTGAATATCCGTGCCGCAGTCGAAACTAGTTTGCAACGCTTGCAAACCGATTACATCGACCTGTATCAACTGCACTGGCCTAGCCGCAATGCGCCCATCTTCGGACAGAAACAATTCGATGCTTCACTAGAACGCCCTTGCGTTGAAGTTGCCGAAACTCTGGCAGCGCTGACTGAGCTGGTAAAGGAGGGCAAGATACGGCACATCGGCGTATCCAACGAAACTTCTTGGGGTGTCAGCGAATTTATCAAAGAATCCGAAACGCAAAACTCCACGCGTATCGTCTCGATACAAAACGCCTACAACCTGGTCAACCGCAGTTTTGAACAAGGTCTCGACGAAACCTGTTTCCGTGAACATGTCGGACTTTTAGCTTACAGCCCATTAGCATTTGGCCGCCTGAGTAACAAATACGCTGACGATGCTAATGCAAAAGGTCGCCTGACTTTATTCCCGCCAAGCTGGAGTCCGCGTTACATGCGACCTGAAGTAATCGAAGCCAGTAAACGCTATGCGGCATTGGCACGCGCCCATGGCATCACGCCGGTTCAATTGGCATTGGCTTGGTGTCATTCACGCTGGTTCGTCACTAGCACTATCATAGGCGCGACTAACCTGGTACAGCTCAAGGAAAATATCGCGGCCTTCGATGTGCAGTTAAGCGATGAGATTATTTTGGGCGTAAATAAAATTCATGCCGAGATGAATAATCCGGGTCAATAAATAAAGGGCAAACATGCGTTTGCCCTTTATTTTTGTGCACGCACCGGCAAAGGTACATTACACAACTCTATGTACCCTGCCGCCACTTTATACCAATCACCACCACGATTGCGCTGTGCTTCAACTACGGCTTTGAAGGTCGCGGTATCGGTGCGTAAAACCTCCAACTTGCTGCGCTCGGCTTCGGGCACATCGGCGGCGATACGTATAGATTTAATCGCTGTCATCTGCTCAGGTTTTTCATAAAAGCCTAAAGCACCAGTGCCACGCGGCAGACTGGACAATAATTCCATACCTTGCATTACGCGCCCGACAACAGTGATATTTCTATCCAAATGGCGCGGTGCATTACCTGTCACTACATACAAAGAAGTTCCGTCACCGCTATTCGACTCGTTGCCACGCGCCACGCCGATCGCGCCATAACAATGCGCCAGCCAAGCCATGCCGGTTTTAGGGTCGCGTCCTGCCGCAAAACCATTTGCATGTCCAACCTGCGGCGCATAGCCGTCAATATCAGGGAGACGGGTAAATGGCAATTCCTTGGCGTACTTAATACTAAATTCCGCATCAAGATTTTTGCGCGCAGTTTTCACCTCACGTTTTTTCGCTGGATTTTCATCTTCGGGGTCCGCCCATTGCGCAACATAATTATCTTGCGAGCGCACAATCGCCAAGCCATCGTAATAGCCCTCACGTACCAAGGCACGAATATTGATCGCATGCTTAGGCGCAAAATCTGGCGCCAGCTCCATCACGACACGCCCCTTTTCCAGTTCCAGATACAAGGTATTTTCCGGGATCAAGGCACGCCAGTCAGCGGCAGCAGAAGCTTTGATAATATCGGCCATTGCAGGCTTATTTTTTCTCGACACTTCTTTCGCAACTGCCACACCGGAGACCAAAAGACCAGACAACAGCAAGCTTGAAAATACGCAAGAAAAGGTCGAAAAATGAAACCGTGCATCTGCAAATTGAACTGACATAATGTAACTCCGGATAGGGTACAAAAACAAAAAAATTGCCTGATAGGCAGGGAACAGGAACCTTACGCGAATGTCTATAATTTGTCTAT
>JANYFV010000437.1 GCA_025359635.1 Undibacterium sp.
TCTCATTGCGGAAGTCTTTAGGATTGGAAATGCCAGCTGGTTTTTCGACTTTCTCCAATTCATTGTTCAGCGCATCGCGATCAAAACTTTCACCAGTATCAGGGTCGCGGAACTCCTGATCTTGTATCCAGAAGTCTGCAAACGAGACATAGCGGTCAAAAATATTCTGGCCATACTCGGAATAACTTTCCAGATACGCTGTCTGAATTTCTTTACCAATAAATTCCGCATAGCGCTGGGCAAGATATTCCTTGATATAAGAAAAATACTTTTGCTCTACTTCTGGTGCAAATTGTTCCCTTTCAATTTGCTGTTCAAGTACATATAACAAATGTACCGGATTGGCGGCGACTTCTGTATTATCAAAATTAAATACTTTGGATAAAATTTTAAACGCAAACCTTGTCGAAAGACCATTCATACCTTCGTCGACACCAGCATAATCTGAATATTCCTGCCGCGACTTCGCCTTAGGATCAGTGTCTTTCAAATTCTCGCCATCGTAGACCAGCATCTTGCTGTAAATGCTAGAATTTTCTGGTTCTTTCAAACGAGAAAGTACGGCAAACTGCGCCATCATTTTTAAGGTGCCCGGTGCACACGGTGCAGCCTCTAAAGATGAGGTGCGAACGAGTTTTTCGTAGATTTTTATTTCATCAGAAACCCGTAGGCAATACGGAACTTTGACGATATAAATTCTATCCAGAAATGCTTCATTATTTTTATTATTTTTAAACGTTTTCCACTCAGATTCGTTTGAGTGCGCCAAAATAATTCCTTCAAAAGGAATGGCGCCAAAGCCTTCTGTTCCCTTGAAGTTTCCTTCTTGTGTGGCCGTAAGCAAAGGATGAAGAACTTTGATAGGTGCCTTGAACATTTCAACAAATTCAAGCAAGCCCTGATTTGCCAGACACAAGCCACCAGAATAACTATATGCATCAGGATCATCCTGCGCATAGTCTTCTAGCTTACGAATATCTACCTTACCGACCAGGGAGGAAATATCCTGATTATTTTCGTCGCCTGGCTCTGTTTTAGAAACGGCAATCTGTTGCAAAATCGAGGGGTAACGTCGCACCACGCGAAACTGATTAATGTCACCATTAAATTCGTTGAGACGTTTAACGGCCCAAGGGCTGGGAATATTTCGTAAATAACGCCTTGGTATACCAAAATCTTCCTCAAGAATTACACCATCTTCGTCCTCACTAAATAAACCTAGAGGCGACTCATTGACGGGCGATCCTTTGATGCAATAGAAAGGGATTTTTTCCATTAAGTGCTTCAGTTTTTCTGCGATAGACGATTTACCACCGCCCACCGGCCCAAGCAGATAAAGTATTTGCTTACGTTCTTCCAGCCCTTGTGCCGCGTGGCGAAAATAAGCAACAACCTGTTCAACGACTTCTTCCATTCCGTAGAATTCGCGGAACGCAGGGTAGACTTTAATTATTTTGTTGGAAAATATACGCGAGCGTCGCGAGTCATGACGTGTATCAATTTGCTCAGGTTCACCGATGGCGGCAAGCATACGTTCTGACGCTGTTGCGTAGGCTAATGGGTCCTTCTTGCACAAATTTAGAAACTCGGTGAGCGAGTATTCTTCTTCACGAGTGCGTTCATAACGTGCCGCGTAGTTGTCAAAGATTTTCATCTGAGTCTCCTTTTATGGCGATGCCGTATATCACATGTCAAAATCATTTTTCACCTACACGAAAGTTATTGCTTTCATGTACGCAACATCTTTAGTGTAGGTGAAAATTTTAAAAATGTTGGTCAAATTTCTAAAATTTGTTTGTTTCTTTGTAGATCCTAGTTGTTACTCACCAATAAAATGTATCGCGGATACAAGAAAGCTCATTCTCGAAACTCTTCACGAAAAGAACGCTTTCAATTAAGCATGCCTCAAAAGACATATGTCTCTATTCTGTGTTATTTCAATATGCAATTTAGTTTTCAAGAGTCAAAAAATTATCTTTCCACACACTCTTAAATTTGCTTAAATAGCGCAAATTTATTATTTACAGGAAAAAAATGAAACATCGAATTCTGCTAGTCACTGTTATTACATCTGCTCTTATCTCAGGATGTGGTCTATTTACAAAAACAAAACCTGCCAGCGAAGCGGCTACCAAGCCCGCACAAACACAAATACTTGCCCATGGTCTTGCGGACAATGCGGATCCAGTTGCGCAAAAAATTGAATTTAAAACAGGCATATCGTCGGTAACAGTAGAAAAACTTGCGATACAGAATCAATGTACGAGTAAGCAAGGTGCCGCGCAAATCACACCAAAGGCACCAGTTGAAGTGTATAGAGTGAGCTGTGACGATGGCCGGGTCTTTATGGCGAAATGTGAATTACGTCAATGCCAGACTATGCTGTCAAAATAAAATTTTTTGCCTGTCTACATTCACTTACCTTTTTTTCTACGCTCAACAAATAGCTAAAACTTCTTGACACTAGACGACTGGTCTAATATTATCCAGACATGGACAGGACAGAACATTACCAAGACACACGAGAGCGTATCCTCAGCATAGGGCAAACCTTGGTCTCTGGCCGTGGTTTTAGCGCACTGGGTTTAAGTGAGATATTGACCAAAGCAGAAGTGCCTAAGGGGTCTTTTTATCATTACTTTCAATCTAAAGAAGGCTTTGGCGTTGCACTCCTGGAACGCTATTTTGATAATTATCTTTTGCACGCATCTACACTTCTGCAAAACGAGACCATTCCTGTAACAGAACGCTTGCTAACTTATTTTTCTAACTGGCGGCAAGTTGCTGCAAGCTGCGAATGTCCGAATATGTGCCTCGCTGTGAAGCTTGCTGCAGAAGTGGCAGATTTATCAGAACCCATGCGGCTTGCATTGGATGCAGGCATGAAAAAAATTACCGTACAAATCGCCAATACGATCAGTACTGCGCAAGTTCAGTCGCAATTTCCGGCTGAGATAAACGCCGCACAATTAGCCGAATCTTTGTATGGAATGTGGGTAGGCGCATCATTACTGACCAAAGTCAGTCGTAGTATGACGGCGATGGATTTGGCTTATAAACAGACGGAACAGATGCTCAGAACTTAAAGCGCTGATTGCCAGCTACAGGCATTCTCGCGTAAGCGGGAATCCATAATTAATCTAGCGCGCAGCACTCTAATATTGATGTTGCAGGTGATCGAAGAGCTGGATACCCGCCAACGCGAGAATGACGGAAATACGATTCGTCAACGATGTAAAGAATTTGAGCTTGATTCGCTGGAGTTTGTATAAATCAGGTAATTTTTAAAGAAATAATATTGGGCAAAAAAGCCCATTTTTTTGCAGCAAACACTAGACGACCGGTCTAATTTAACCTAGGAGCATCATGTATAAACACTTACTCTCGCCCGTCACTTTAGGCAAACAAAACAAACTCACTTTATCCAACCGTATGGTGATGGCGCCACTGACGCGTTCACGCGCTGGCCAGCCTGGCGACCTGCCACGCGCCTTGAACGTGGAACATTATTCACAGCGCGCCACGGCCGGTCTGATCGTCACTGAAGCCACACAAATCTCGCGCCAGGGTCAGGGTTACGCCTGGACGCCGGGGATTTATACCGATGCGCAAGAAGCTGGCTGGAAGCAAGTCACCGATGCCGTGCACGCCAAGGGTGGGCGCATCTCGTTACAGTTGTGGCACGTGGGGCGCATCTCACACTCTTTATTGCAAGAAAACGGCGCAGCGCCAGTCGCGCCTTCCGCCATCATCGCCGCCAACGCCCAGTGTTTCGTGGTGCAAAAAGATGGCACACCAGCCAATGTACCTACCGAGCTGCCTCGTGCTTTAGAGCTAACAGAAATCCCTGGCATCGTCGCGCAATATCGCCAAGCCGCACAACGCGCCAAACGCGCCGGATTTGATCTGGTCGAAGTGCATGCCGCCAATGGCTATTTGCTGCAACAATTCATGTCCACCAACAGCAATATCCGCACCGATGCCTATGGTGGATCGATAGAAAACCGCGCTCGTCTGACACTGGAAGCAGTCGATGCGGCCATCGCAGAAATGGGGGCCGATCACGTAGGCGTGCGCATCTCGCCGCACTTTGTCGCCCACGGCATCGCCGACACCGAAGACGAAGCCATGGCCTTGTATCTGGCCGATGCCTTCAACCAACGCGGCATCGCTTACCTGCATATCGCTGAGCCGGACTGGGCCGGCGGCCCATTGCTAAGCGACGCATTCCGTCAGCAATTACGCGCCGCATTCAAGGGCGCCATCATCTGCTGCGGTGGCTACAGCGCCGCAGAAGCCGATGCGCTGATCGCCAGCGGTTTGGCAGATGCAGTTGCGTTTGGTCGATTATTTATCGCGAATCCAGATCTGGTGGCGAGATTTGCCCAGGGTGCTGAATTGAATACGCCGGATCGCAATACATTTTATGGCGGTGAGGAAAAGGGCTATACCGATTATCCAACTTTGCAGGAATTGACTGAGGTGGCTTAAGTTAGGCCGATAAGCAAAGTAGGGCGGGAGCAACCCGGGCTGTGGTTCACACATCCGCGCGGG
>JANYFV010000025.1 GCA_025359635.1 Undibacterium sp.
CCGGTTCGGTTGAGGTTTCAGAGGCTCGCAGCGATTGGGCCCCCGACCCCAGGAATCCTGCGGTGAAATTTGCAATGCCGCGTCGGGTGCCGCATGGCGTGACGCTCATCGGCAGGCTGTTTGATGAGGGCACCATCGCACGCGCTGGGATGGCGCTAGAAAAATTATCGGCAGTATCGGCTGAACGGCCACCGGGATTTTAGAGCGATGATCCGCCAAGGGTTCTATTGATCCGGCGATTAAATATGTTGAATCGTCGTCCCCGCGAAAGCGGGATCCAGTGACTTCTCGACGTACGCCACTGGATTCCCGCCTTCGCGGGAACGACGACGTTAGAGAGAATTTTCAACATAATGAATAACCCCGCAGCAAGCTGCGGGGTATCTTAAAACAGCGCAAGTTGATAATCTGAATGTAGCTTCTGATATTGCTTGCCTTGATTCTGGACGTATTGGCCGATCATCGTCTCATCCCCGTGTTTGCCAACCGTGCTCGCGAAATATCCGTCCGTCCAAAACTCTCCGCCCCACAGTTGTTTCTTCACTTCAGGACAACGACGAAACATCTCTCTGGCCGTCAGACTTTTTACCATCCTCACGATCTTTGTCACGCTGTAAGTCGGCACCGACTGAACCAGAAAATGTACGTGATCTTTATCCGTCCCGATCTCTAAAAACTTGATCTGGTAACGATCCGATATCCCTATACACACCTCTTTCAGAACCGTATCAATCCGCTCGTCGAACACCGCTCGCCTGTACTTCGCCGGAAACACCAAATGGTACATCAGCACCGTTACATTGTGGCTCTTGTGGATATACTCGCTCATCCAGCGAAGTCTACGCCGCAAGCGGCGGGGAATTTATCCCGAAGCGATTTAAATAATTTCGCAATTTTCGAATGCGTCAGTGTAAAGTTCCAACCATTATGTAAATAAGAAAAATACTCGCGAACTCTAGTAAAAGCACAAAACCTGCGAAGGTGCCAAATTTGATAGATGGGAAAGCAATCGGCCATCTGCGGTTAACGGCCTGATAAAGACCCACGCATAGCGCACACAATATAAACAGTATTATTACGTAGCTTCGACTCAAGAAAAATGCGCACACTGTGAAACCCACCATGGCATTAAAATATGTTCTTGATATCTTTTGAAACTGAGCAAACTCCGATTGGTCACGCGAATTAGTTGACTGATCAAGTGATGTCGAGGCACGGCCAATTTTGTAAACCATATAAAAAGATAATGCAAAAAACGACAGCCAGAGAAAGTAACCGACCAAGCCAAGTTCGGCAAAGGCAAGTACGAATGAGTTGTGTGCTGTCAGGTGGTGGTATTCAGTGTAGTTTCCTTTTCCCACGCCAAACATCGGGTACTTTTGTAACATTTGCAGACCTTCGTACCATGAGCCCAGTCGGTCCGCAGCCGACTCTTCTGTCGCATCAAGCTCATTAAGTCGGGTAGGAAGCATTGCAACACCGATAAGGCAAATAGTCCCAACAATTGACATTTTCAACGTTCCTAACTTACTCCTTAGCTGTATCAAAAGAATTGTGAGTACACCTAGCATTCCACCGCGAGAGTTAGTAAGAAATATCCCATATAGTATTGTAAGCATCGCTGCGAGCCAAAAGACTTTCGAGATGATCGATTTCGATTCGGTCCGAGCGTACTCAAACATGGGAAGCGAAATGACGAAAGCTAGCGCCAAATCGTTGGGATCGCTCAAAATACCTACATAGGTAATTCTGGTTCCCTGACTTAATTCTGCCCCGCTCCACCCAATGCCAGTGAAGGATTGATCAATTCCATGAATTGCGAGTATTAAAGTTATTGCGGAAATAACTTTCATGGATATTGCGTGCTGCTCGACCGTATCCAAACTGGTGCTGAACATAATAAACAGCAATACGGACGGACCAAAGTCGTTGAAAACTGCAAACGATGCCGCAGCCCAAGGACTAAGTAGCAATGATATGAACATTACCAATAGCAGCAATGGAAGCAATATGTACTGCGGGAACGCAAAGTTTTTTTTCGGTGCGCCGAGCCAAAACACGAAACATATAATCAAAGTGACGGGCAAGAGAGGAACACCGCTAAGGGCTTGCACGTATTCCTGAGGCCGAAAATAGACTAAAACAATATATAAAAGAATTGAAAAGAGCGCCACTGCTGGATTTGTCTATTTAAAAAATGAATTGAACGGTGAATTGCGCATGTCCGCGCAGATGAAGGGTATTTTCGAAAAAGACCTGTAGAGCGCTTTGGTCATGGCACTTTCCTCGCTTCATTTTTCCAGTAGTTTGCCAGCCTGACAGACCATAAACCAGCCGCTTGAACCGCACCCAATTGACTGAAATGGCAATCGTCATACCTGAATTCTTTGCCCAATGTGTCTGTGTCAGCTCCAGCCATTAGACTGCGATCAATAATGATTGCAGCTTCAATTGCACGATGGATTGCGGGTGACGATACGCCGTGGCAATACGTGGATTTTGCGATAAATACTGGCGCATTGATTCCAGCTGCGTTGATTATTTGACGAAGCGTCATCAAATCGCGCTTATAGTCTGCCGCAGCTGTTCCGGCAATTGCGTCGGCCTCGCCTTGTTGCCAGATTATTGCCGACACTTTGAGATGTGAAGATTTGACGAGTTGCAAATGCTCAAGCAGCCGCGAATGAAGTTCGCCGCCAGACTTTACCCAATCTTGTATCCTTGTGTTGCCTACAGCCAACGGTGCAAGCACGAAGGTCTTGTTTGGAATAACCATTTGCAATTGGGACAACAAGGAACTCCAAATACTCCCACCACTGCCTGTCGTTCCGGGCAAAGGCTCGCGCGTCAAATAGCATTTACCATCGTAAAAGACCGG
>JANYFV010000480.1 GCA_025359635.1 Undibacterium sp.
GCCATTTCTTTGCCCAAGGTAGTCGGGCTGGCGGTCTGGCCGTGAGTGCGCGACAGCATGGGCACGTCGGCATTATCGTGCGCCAGTTCGGTCAGGCGTGCGATGAGTTTTTGCAAGGCTGGTAGCATGATGCTGTCACGTGCAGTTTTCAACATCATGCCATGCGAGGTATTGTTGATATCTTCGGAGGTGCAGGCGAAGTGGATGAATTCAGCCGCTGTTTTTAGTTCCTGGGTCACCGAAGGATCGATAGCTAGAGTTCGGGCAGGCAGGTGATTATAAGATTCTGGCAGCGGCAATCCGACTGACTCTTTCAACCAGTATTCAACCGCTTTGACATCATGATTTGTGATTGCCTCAATTGACTTAATGCGCTCGGCATCCGCTTCAGCAAAATCGCTTGCTAGTTTATTCAGTAAATCATTGGCAGCGGCAGAGAATGGCTTGATCTCAGCAAAACCCGCCAATGACAATGCCTGCAACCAGGATATCTCGACCTTGACACGATGATGCATGAAGCCTGCCTCGGAGAGTGTAGAGCGCAAGGTGTCAACTTTGCTAGCGTAGCGACCATCGAGTGGGGATAAGGCAGAAAGAGTGGATAGAGACATGATTTTGAGGAGGGTTGAAGAATAAAGTGGAAAGCAGGCAATTGCCCAGTGCAAAAAATAAAAAATACGACCTGAGCGAAAAACTACAGCCTATCTTAAATTTTGGAATTGTAGATTCGGCAAATGTTCGATTAAATTAATGGCGCGCACACGAATTTTACCATTAGCCAGGGCGCGCCACAAAGTTGCTTTAGTTCTTATATCGCAGGAGAAACCGCTGATTTGCCGAGGTATTTGGCTGCAATGTTATAATCGCGCTCAATAAAATCACAAAGTTATTATGAAACTGATAGGTTCCCTTGCAAGTCCGTACGTTCGAAAAGTCCGCGTTGTTATGGCGGAAAAGAAGCTTGACTATCATCTGGTACTAGAAGATGTCTGGGCACCAGACACTACAATCCATCTGTCTAATCCATTAGGAAAAGTACCTTGCTTGCTCATGGAAGATGGTGGTGCCATGTTCGATTCGCGCGTGATTGTGGAGTATCTCGATACTCTGACGCCAGTTGGCAAGCTGATTCCTTCCCATGGACGTGAACGTGCCGAAGTAAAGAGCTGGGAAGCGTTGGCCGATGGTGTGTCTGACGCTGCCATTTTGGTTCGTTTGGAAAAAAACCAAAGACCAGCAGAACTGCAAAGCGATGCTTGGATTGCACGCCAGATGGATAAGGTTAATGCCGGTTTGAAGGCAATGTCGAGCGGACTGGGCGAAGCTGCTTTTTGCTCGGGTAATCATCTAACTTTAGCTGATATCAGTGTTAGCTGCACGCTGGGTTGGTTGTCTTTCCGCTTTCCAGAAATAAACTGGCGCGAAGATTATGTGAATTTGGCTAAGTTATTTGATAAATTGGCTGAGCGGCCTTCATTTAAAGACAGCTTACCGCAATAAAATAGTTGAATAATAAAAAGGGATGCATGTGTCGCACATGCATCCCTTTTTATTTGTTTGTCGTCGGTTTGTTACTAGCCTGTTAGTTTAGATATGCCTTTAAACCCAAAAAATTTAGGTATGTTTCACCATTAACTCACCCATTTTCACAGCGCATTCGGGTTGCCAACTTGGGTTAAATTCCAGTGCTTTTTTCGGGAATAACAGTACCACGGTAGAGCCAAGCTGGAAACGCCCCATTTCTTCGCCTTTCTTTAGGACGATATTTTGATCGGTATAAGTCCATTCACGTACTTCTTTGGTGCGTGGCGGGTTAACGATGCCATGCCAGACAGTTGACATACTTCCAACGATAGTTGCACCGACCAGCGTAAGAATAAATGGTCCGTTTGTAGTTTCGAACACACAAACGACTCTCTCATTACGTGCGAATAATCCAGGTACACCGCGTGCCGTTGTCGGATTCACTGAAAACAGCGCTCCAGGTACATAAATCATACGCAATAGTCGTCCATCGCATGGCATATGAATCCGGTGGTAATCGCGTGGGCTTAAGTAGATCGTTGCGAAGCTCCCTTCGTGAAATTGCGCGGCCAATTGACTGTCGCCACCGACTAAGGCGGTGCATGAGTAATTATGACCTTTTGCCTGAAAAATCTGACCTTGCTTGATGTCGCCAAATTGACTGATGGCGCCATCAACCGGGCACACCAAAGCGGCTGTTGTTATGGGGCGTGCGCCGGCACGAAGTGGACGGGTAAAAAACTCGTTAAAACTGGTGTAGCTACTAATATCTGAGTTGTCAGCCTCTGACATATTGACCTGATACCTGCCTACAAACCAACGAATCACTGCGGTAGTGATTCGACCGGCTTTGGCATTGGCGCCCCAGCCTAAAAAAATAGTGAGTGCTTGTTTTGGCAGTAAATACTGCGGTAGAACGGCAAGGCGATCAGACACGATGAGTAACCTTAATTTGAATGGGTCAGCGATTATACCCGTGACTAGCGGCGAAAATTCAATAATCACGAAAAGGCAGGCACTGAAATCGCCGTCGATTCGATGGTCAATATCAGGGAAAATGTTGTATGCTCATGCAATAAATAAACTTCGTTTAATGCGTCACAATGGCTGATGAAACCCAACTCGTTGCGATAGACCAAGTCAGAATCGGGATGTTTATCAAACTCGATTTGAGTTGGTTCCAACACTCATTCCCGATGAGTTCTTTCAAAATAACGAATGAGCAGCAAATTAAAGACCTGCATGCGTTGAAACTTAAGCATGTACGATACATCCCATCTAAGACAGATCCAATCTCGGTACAAAGTGCCAAGCCAATCAATGACACCACAACTGCAATAGCAAGTACTGCATCGCTGGAAGTATTCGACAATATTATTGAAGCGAAACGAGCACGTTTTGAAAAGCTTAAGCAACAACGCGAAGAAATAGCTCGTTGCGAAGAAAAATTCGTCCACGCTGCGACGGTAGTTAAAAACATCGATAAGATGATATTTTCTCGCCCTGAAGAAACCATCAAAGAAGCTGGCAAGCTAGTTGATAGCATTGCTGAAGTTTTTATGAGTGGTAACGACGCAGTAATGCATTTAATCCAGCAGACCGCTGGAAGTGAAGAGCTTTATTTTCATTCTCTCAATGTATCAGTACTTGCGATGATGCTGGCAAACGAAATGAAATTCACTGAGTCGCAAATTAAATCAGTCGGTATGGCTGGACTATTTCATGATTTAGGCAAAGTTAATGTCCCTGATAATATCAACAAAAAAATAACTGCATTAACTAAAGCTGAACAGAATTTTTTTGAGATGCATCCGCAATATGGTGTTGAAGTTGGCCAGAAAGCGGGAATGTCAAAAATAGTATTGGAAGTAATCGCTGACCATCATGAATTTGTGGATGGAAGCGGATATCCAAATAAGTTGAAAGGCGATGCAATCCGCATGCCAACGCGTATCGTAACAATTGCCAATGTCTACGATAATCTTTGCAATCATGTTGACCCAAATCAGTCATTAACGCCACACGAAGCATTGTCGACAATGTACGCGCACCGCCGTGCACAATTTGATCCGACTGCGATGGCAACCTTGGTAAAAAT
>JANYFV010000500.1 GCA_025359635.1 Undibacterium sp.
CCGAAAACCCTGAGTGAAAATCAAGTAGAGCATTTGCTGTTGGCACCAGATGAAAATACGCCCTTGGGCTTGCGCGACCGCACCATGCTCGAATTGCTATATGCCTGCGGTTTGCGCGTGACCGAGCTAGTCTCATTACGCTCGCTGGAGTTGAGCCTGAATGACGGCGTACTGCGCATCATAGGCAAGGGAAATAAGACCAGGCTGGTGCCTTTTGGTGAAGTCGCCAGAGTCTGGCTAGAGCGCTATCTGCGCGAAGGTCGGGCAGCAATACTCGGCAGCCAGATTGATGATGCGCTGTTCGTCACTGCCAGAGGCGGCGCCATGACGCGGCAGATGTTTTGGATACTGATCAAAAAATATGCCGCTCAAGCAGGTATAGTGGCACCGCTGTCGCCGCACACTTTACGGCACGCCTTTGCCACGCACTTGTTGAACCACGGGGCGGATTTACGGGTAGTGCAATTGTTATTGGGCCATGCTGATATTTCAACCACACAAATTTATACGCATGTCGCCAGAGAACGTCTCAAGTTATTGCACGCAGCGCATCATCCACGCGGCTGATTTTTTACGATTTTTTTATCGAGGACTATTTTGGCTAAAAAGGAACATGTGTCTGAAACGCCGGCAACGCAATTTTTGCGTAAGCACGGTGCGCAATTTACCGAGCATCCATATACCTATGAAGAACATGGTGGAACATCTGTATCTGCACTGGCCTTGGGTGTGGATGAGCATCATGTAGTCAAAACATTAGTGATGCAAGATGAGCTGGCGAAACCCTTGATTGTCTTGATGCATGGCGATTGTAAAGTATCGACCAAAAATCTGGCGCGGCAAATAGGCTGTAAGTCAGTCGAACCTTGCAAGCCAGAAGTGGCACAACGGCATTCTGGTTTTATGGTGGGCGGCACATCACCTTTCGGTACAAAAAAAGTGATGCCAGTGTATGTCGAGCAAGGTATTCTGCTACTACCGAAAATATTTATCAACGGTGGGCGGCGTGGTTATCTGGTCGGAATTGCACCTGGTTTACTTGAGAGCCTGCTCAAGGCAAAATCTGTTACTTGCGCCTTGGACGATTAATACAAATTGATGGATGTAATTGCATAAATAGTTGGATAAGTTTACTCAGCGTTTAAAAAGACGAATTGGAAAAAATAATATGAATACTTTGCTCGCAGTACTAGCCGCTTATTTAATCGGCTCAATTTCGTTTGCGGTGGTCGTCAGTTACGCCTTCGGTTTATCCGATCCACGTACCTATGGTTCAAAAAACCCTGGTGCAACCAATGTACTACGCAGCGGTAACAAGGCTGCAGCAATACTGACGTTGCTGGGCGATGGATTTAAAGGTTGGCTGGCAGTCTGGCTGACGGTGCATTACGGCTTTGAATACGGCCTGGAAGAGACAGCTGTCGCCTTGGTGACTTTGGCGGTTTTTATGGGCCATTTGTGGCCAGTGTTTTTTAAATTTGTTGGCGGTAAAGGTGTCGCAACGGCCTTAGGAGTTTTGTTGGGAATCAATCCTTGGCTGGGTCTGGCCACGCTGGTAACGTGGATAATAATTGCCTATGCCTTCCGATATTCTTCTTTAGCCGCGCTCGTCTCGGCCATATTCGCGCCATTCTATTACGGACTCTTGTTCGGCCCAGATCCTAAATTGCTGGCAATTTTTATCATGAGCGGATTGCTGGTGTACCGCCATGGCAAAAATATCGGGAATCTGATGCAGGGAAAAGAGAGTCGCTTGGGTAGTAAGAAGAAGTGATTTTTCTTGTGAAAGCGATATTTGTATCCTAGTATGAAATACCTTAATAAATTTCCGTAGTTCACTTTAGGGAGATTCAGCATGAATGCAAAATTCCCTCAGTTTTTGGTGTTGGTGTTCTCGATATTTTGTTGTTTCATCTCACCGGCGATGGCAGAAGAACACGGTACTGCCAAAGAGGCCATGGTAATGGTACAAAAAGCCATTGTTGCTATGAAGAAGAACGGCGTTGAAGCTACCATAGCTGAGATTAACAAACGCGATGGCCAATACAAAGACCGTGATCTTTACGTGGTGATCTATAGCATGGATGGGAAGAATCTCGCCCACATCAATCCCAGAATGGTGGGGAAAGATATGATAGAGCTCAAAGACGCGGATGGAAAATATTTCATTAAAGAACGCTTAGAAATGGCCAAGACCAAAGGTAGTGGCTGGCAGGATTATAAATTCGTTAATCCAGAATCAAAGCAGATAGAACCAAAATCCATGTATATAGAAAAGTATGAAAACGTGATTGTGGCTTGCGGTATTTACAAAGGTTGACTTGGCTTAACTTAGGCTGGTATCAGCTCGTGCAATGACCAACGTGGCCGCACGTTAAAGCCATAATCGCGGGTTGCCAGCGCTGGATTATTTTTTAAGCGCATGGCACCCGCAAATGCAATCATCGCACCGTTGTCGGTGCAAAATTCGAGTTCTGGGTAATACACTTGAAAGCGCCGTTTTACCGCAGCGGCATTGAGCGCGGTGCGTAGTTGTTGATTCGCGCCTACGCCACCGGCGATGACTAAACGCTTCAAGCCGGTTTGCTTTAATGCGGTCAGCGATTTGGCGACCAGCACGTCCACCAATGCGTCGACAAAACCTCGTGCGATATTCGCCTTATCTTGTTCGCAGATGTTGCCCGGATGATTTTTAACTACCGTCAGCACTGCAGTTTTTAAGCCGGAAAAACTAAAATTCAAGTCTTTCGAATGCAACATCGGGCGCGGTAATTTGTATGCTAACGGATCGCCAAATTCTGCCATGCGCGATATCGCCGGGCCACCTGGGTAGGAAAGGCCGAGCAATTTAGCCGACTTATCAAAGGCCTCGCCAGCCGCATCATCCAGGGTTTCACCCAAAAGCTGATAACGCCCGACACCATCGACGCGCATGAGTTGTGTGTGTCCGCCAGAAACGAGCAGGGCGATAAAGGGGAACTCAGGCGGTTTACTGGCCAATAAGGGCGAGAGTAAATGCCCCTCTAAATGATGAATGCCGATAACAGGCTTGTCCAATGCCAGCGCCAACCCACAGGCAACCGATGCACCAACCAGCAGCGCCCCGG
>JANYFV010000526.1 GCA_025359635.1 Undibacterium sp.
CTGTCGATACTGGCACCATGCAAGAACGCGTAGGTACGCCATTGATCTGCACCGTACAAGCGCCGCACTGCCCCACTCCGCAACCGTATTTGGTGCCGACCAGATCCAGCGAATCACGCAGAGCCCAGAGCAATGGGGTGTCAGGAACGAGATCGACTGACTTCGCTTGCCCGTTAATATTCAGCGTGTATTTGCTCATAGTGACGTCCACAGAAAAGGGAATTGGAAAATAGGATTGTAGCGGGGTTCATGAATTAGATGCTCGACCAACCGCTTAAATTGTTTTAATTGAGCTTTTCTGGTAATTTACTATCTAGCTGAAATTCCTGATATTACAATTTATGATGGCGTCAATCACCCTGCAGACCGTGAACGCGCTTAACAAATCGTACAGACAAACTGCGCTCGGCACGAAGGTCTATAAGCAAGGTATCTACCAAGTTTAAGGCAGCATTCATATTTCGGAAGGATCGACTATGGCAGAGAATAAAACGAAACCGACGGAAGCGAGTGTTGAGGACTACCTCGCTGCCATCGCCGACGAAAACCGGCGCACGGACTGTGGCGTCTTGGCCAAGCTAATGAGCAAAGTGACGAAGCAAGCGCCGAAAATGTGGGGAACCAGCATCGTCGGCTTCGGCAGCTATCATTACAAGTATGAAAGTGGCCGTGAAGGTGATTCATGCCTGACCGGTTTCTCTGCGCGAAAAGGCGACATCAGCATTTACCTCACTGCGAGTTTTCCTGGACAGGAAGCGCTTTATACCAAACTTGGCAAACATAAAACAGGCAAAGCATGTTTGTACATCCGAAAACTCAGCGAGGTTGATCTCGACATTCTTGCGCAACTTATTAAAGGCTCATTCGACGAAAGAAAACTTCGTCATATGCAATAATTTTGTTGCAATTTTCCATATATTCGCATCAACAATGCAGATACAATAGTAACGTCTAATGAAGATTACCAGACTATTGAAATGACCATGCTGACCAACGAGACGCAAGCGCAGACGACGGTACAACAGGAACAGATCCGCATCTTGTATATGGGGCTACCGGCGACATTGGCGGTTAGTCTAGTGATTTCATCGTTGTTGATCGCTTTGGAATGGCCTTTGGTTGACCACGCCAGGCTCTTGTTATGGCTGGCTCTGTTCTTTATCGTTATTGCAGTACGAGTCACTTTGCTCGTTGCCCAGCGGCGCTGCAATACAGATGCAGATGCAACACAACCGATATGGTTGCACCGGTTTCGTCTCGGTGTAATGATATCTGGGCTGATGTGGGGCTTGGGTGGTTATTGGATGTTTCCTGCCGACGATCCTATCGCTCAAATTTGGCTTACCTTGATCATGCTTGGTGTCAGCGCCATAGGTGCAGCCGGCCATTCAGTTGATCGTGCGTGCGCCTTGCTTATTGCCTACTTACCGTTTTTGCCGATCCTGCTATTACTCGCTTTGAGCCCAAAGGTATCAATACTATTGCCCTCTATGGGGGTATTTTATTTGCTCTACATTGCAGCGAACTTGCAGCGCATGCAACGCAATCAGCTCGATAACATTCGCTTGCGTTTAGATGCCGCTACTTACACAGAAAAATTGCGCATCGATGAAGAACGCTGGAATTTAGCCCTGGAAGGTGCTGGTACAGGGGTTTGGGATTGGGATATCGAACACAATAAGGTCTTGTATTCGCAAAGCTGGAAAGCCCTGCTTGGATATCAAGACGATGAAATCATTGACGACTTGAACGAATGGAAAGATCGCATTCACGCACTAGATAAAGCATCGACCTTGGCAGCCCTGCAGTCACATTTCGACAACATCACTCCACCGCTTCACAGCGAACATCGTTTATTGTGCAAGGACGGCAATTACAAATGGTGTCTGGCAAATGGGCAGGTGGTCAGCCGGGGGGGAAATGGCAAACCATTGCGCTTTATTGGCGTATTAACAGATATTAGCAAACTTAAACTCGCTGAAAAAGTACAGGAATCACTGCACGCCATTTCAGAAGCATCGCAATCTGCCGAAAGTCTGACCAAATTATTTCATCGCATTCATGAAGTAATCGGCGATTTGCTCCCCGCCAAAAATTTCTTTGTCGCGCTCTACGACGAAGCGACTGATGAAATGAGCTTTCCTTATTTTATCGACGAGTTTGATCCAACTCCGGAAGCTCGCAAACTCGACAAACACACTTTATCAGCGCAGATTATCCGTTCACGACAAGCTTTATTACTGACGCCGGAAACGATGGCGGACGGTTCGCCAGATGCGAATGCGGTGGTAGGCTCTGATTCGTTAGACTGGTTGGGAGTGCCATTGCTTTTGCAAGATCGCGCTCTTGGCGTACTGGTAGTACAAAGCTACAGTGGTGAAGTTCGTTATACTGAACGCGACAAGCAACTTTTGCAGTTTGTTTCGGGACAAACTGCCATCGCAATTGAGCGCAAACAAACTCAAGACCGGCTCGACCATGAGAAGCGTGTACAAACCGCTTTACACAATATTTCCGAGGCGGCCCATACATCAGAAAACCTTCAGGACTTGTTCGCACAAATCCATCAGATTATTGGCAACTTGCTTCCAGCAAAAAACTTCTTCGTTGCGCTTTACGACAGCGTTAAAGATGAACTTAGCTTTCCTTATTTTGTGGACGAAAACGACCCGACACCGGCACCGCGCAAATTAGGTGAGGGAACACTTTCTTCAAGAGTCATACGGACAGGCGAAGCTCTGCTACTGACTCGCGACCAACCAGACAATATTCTGGAACCTGGCACTGTCATGGTAGGCTCAGCCTTTCTGGATTGGCTTGGCGTACCGCTGATTGTGCACAAACACACGATAGGCGTGCTTGCGGTTCAAAGTTATGCCGGTGTTATACGCTATACCGAAAAAGATAAAAATCTGTTGAAATTCGTTTCCGCGCAGATTGCCACTGCCATTGATCGCAAACAAACCGACGAGCGCATACGACATTTGGCACAGCATGATGTACTCACCGATTTACCCAACCGAGCACTGTTTAATGATCGTTTGCAAGTAGCCATTACCAGAAATGCCCGATACAAAGAATCACTGGCATTGATGTATCTGGATTTGGATAAATTTAAACCGATCAACGATACTTATGGTCACGCCGTTGGTGATTTTCTATTAAAACAAGCCGCCCAACGTATCAGTAAATGCGTGCGCGTTTCAGATACCGTCGGGCGTATAGGCGGTGATGAATTTTTGGTATTGTTGCACAATGTTAAATCATCCAAATCTGCCTCTGTCGTTGCTGAAAAAATTCGTGCAACATTAAAACGACCGTTCAAGATAATGGAACACACGCTAAATATTTCCGGCAGTATAGGCGTTGCTATTTATCCTGAAAATGGCTGCGATCAAAAAACTCTGGCAATTAGTGCTGATGCAGCAATGTACCAGGCAAAAAAAGAAGGTGGGAACTGTTTTGTCATTGTCGAGGATATGAAAAACTCAGCATTGCCACAAGAAAACGAAAACTCGCAATAACGAATTTTTTCAAGCTAATGAGCAGCAATTTTTTTGTCCGTATCCACATGAGGTAGCAAATGAATAAAAATGGCACTGGATTACCGGACAAGCTAAAAACTGGCATCGAAAGTCTTTCCGGCATGAGCATGGACCACGTTAAGGTGCATTACAACTCTTCAAAACCGGCACAGCTCAATGCGCTAGCCTACACACAGGGAAATGAGATTCACCTGAGCCCCGGCCAAGAAAGACTATTGCCACACGAAGCCTGGCACGTGGTCCAGCAAGCACAAGGGCGCGTGTCACCGGCTGGCCGCTCACACATCGGGCTTGGCAGTGACGATGCAGCGCAACGGATTGAGCGAGAGTTACTGTCCAAGCGGACGCCTCTCTAAACATCGTTTAATTCAACACTGCCCAAGGGGGTGTAAGCACTTTTCCTGCGTCTTGTATATTACTTCTTTGCTGGCGGATTACCGCTGGCATTTTCATGTTTTTGTGGCGGACGCTCAGGACGCGCGAATAAACCTTTCGCTGACGCGGTGCAGGTGGCAGAAATTTTTTCGTCGCGCGGAGTTACGATTTGTACGATATCTCCTTCTTTTTTATTCTTGCAACTTGTGTATGCCTGTAGCGGCGGTTCGTGCGGCGGGCGCTGATCTGCGCTTGCGTCTGCAGGCTTTCTATCCGGTGCTTGCGCGTGTGCAGCCATCGGCATAGTCAGTGTGGTCGCTATGGAGAAAATCAGCGCTATAGCGTAAAAATTTGCAGGTAAATTCGAGCTCAAGTTAGTTTTCATATTTATCCTCAAAAAATGTCAATCGACAAGACAAAGCATGCAGCTCAAGTATGGAGGAAAAATGGAGAACCTCATCAATTTTTGATTGAGATAAAAAAAGCCTCTCCATTTCTGGAGAGGCTTTGCAACAAAATATACTATTGTTTATAGCTTAGAAATCACTACCGATGTTAATGCCCACAGTGCGTGGTGCCAGGTATTGTGAAACCCAAACGCCGCCGGTATTACCATTTTGAGCACTGGTTTTGACATTGCCGTTACTGACGTTACGTACGAAAGTATCGACATAAAACTTGTCCCCAGCATACCGCAAGCCAAGATCCGTACGTGCGTAGGCAGCTTGCTTATCCGGTGAGCCAAAGTAGTCACTAAATACGCTCAAGTTGCTTTCAGACTCGTAATGCACACTAATACGTGGCGTCAAGGTTCCTTTGCTCAGATGAATAGTATGTTGATACTGAACTTGCAACTGAACTCTTGGTGTATGCGCCATCGTCACACCTGTCACATCCACGCAGCTAGACACTGTTTTGTCAGCCGCACAAGCTGGGATCACGTAGTCGTTTGAAAAACCGAGCAATTTGCCCAATTTTGCTTTAGGCGTCAATGCCAAAGAGACTTGAATCTTGTCGTCTTTAGTAATTTTTGCAGCGATTTCAGTTTCAAAACCGGCGATTTTTGCACCTTCTGCGCTGTTCGTTGCCAAACCACGACTACCGTCAATGTTGGTTACCGGAGAAGAAAATTGGTAGTCTTTGAAATTTTCATAGAAGAACGCATTACTGATTTTGACTGTACCATTCATTAAAGTATGTTTAGTACCAAACTCGTAGTTAGTCAGCGTTTCTGGTGCATAAGTTGCGCCACCATCTTGCAGACCGCCGGATTTATAGCCAGTAGATACGCTGGCGTAAATCATGTTGTCTTTATCAATGTCGTAACCAAGTCGTGCCAGGCCTGTGACCTTGCTGCTGGAATACGTGCCATCGTTTTTGCCTGGGCTACCGAAACCGGAATTAGCATCCCAAGGATTAACGTTTTGATTGACCGGAATTTGGGCGACAGTGTCTGGTGTTGCTGGGTAGTTGCCCCAACCGTAACCACGACCGCCAACATTGCTGCGATCGTCTTTTGTATACCGTGCGCCACCAGTCAAATGGAGTTGAT
>JANYFV010000575.1 GCA_025359635.1 Undibacterium sp.
GCGCGAGAATGACGACCAATTACTTTGCCTGCGTTTGAAAACTAAACAGCTTTTTATAACAAGGAAACTCGTCATGAAAAAATCCAAATTCGCTTTTATTTTTCTTCCCGTGGCTATCTTATTGAGCGTATATGGCGGCAATACCAGCGCCATTGCAGCATCAACAAATAAGCCTTCGACCGCACAAGCGAACGTATCTCTGCTGGCAGAACAGCTAGCCATGCCGGGCTTGCATCGCACGCGCCAGCTCCGCATTTATGTCCCGCCCAATTATGCAAATTCAGACAAGCGCTACCCGGTGCTGTACATGCATGACGGCCAAAACCTGTTCGACAACGCAACCGCCTATGCTGGTGAATGGAATGTTGACGAAACCATGAACGCGCTGTCAAAAGCCGGCAAGCTGGAATTGATTGTGGTAGGCATCGACAACGGCGAAGCTAAACGCATGACCGAACTCAACCCTTGGCCCAGCGTGCAATTTGGTGCGCCGGAAGGCAAGGAGTACGTGGAATTTATCGTCAATATCGTCAAGCCACTGATCGACAAGCAGTATCGCAGCAAGCCAGATCGCGCCAACACTGCGATCATGGGTAGCTCAATGGGCGGCTTGATCTCGCATTACGCGATCAACCAATATCCGCAAATATTTAGCAAAGCCGGCATCTACTCGCCATCGTATTGGACGTCAGCAGCATCGATCGACTTCATCTCAAACACGCCGGCAGCCAAAGACGCCCGCCTGTATTTAGCAACTGGTGAAATCGAAGGCGGTGCACAAGTACCAGACGTGCAACGCGCTTACGCCGCCATCCTGAAAGCTGGCCATCCAGCTAGTAATGTAAGTTTAAAAATTGTCGCAGGCGCGGAGCACAACGAAAAATTCTGGAGCGGTGATTTTGAGAATGCTGTGCTGTGGCTGTTTGCACCTGTGCCGGTCATTGCCACAAAATAAGCAGCAAGCGTAGGTGCAAATAACGCAGTGTAATTGCACACATGATGCATCACCGTAATACTGAAAGTAATTTAACTTGTAGATAACGATGGTGTTGGTACATATCGATTTTGTTTTTACTGAAAACATACGTACGATTACGCTACACTAATCTACTTGCTAGTAGTGTGCAATGCGTCAATACTCAACTAAACGTTCAACATGAAATCGCCAATGACTATCTCACGTGTATTCATCATCGTTGTGGCGTTCTCGCTATCCCGCGTTAACCATTAGGAGAAATTTATGAAACGAGTCACTGGCATCGGTGGTATCTTCTTCAATTCACCTGACCCCGTTACGCTTAGGGCGTGGTACAAAGAGCATCTCGGCATCGACGTGCAGGTTTGGGGTGGCACCGCATTTACATGGACGGATGCAGAAGGAAAGCCGACAGCGGGTTCTACCATTTGGACCGTTGGTGACGTAGCCAGCAATTCCTTCGCGCCTGGTACCGCACCGTTTATGGTCAACTACCGCGTTGCAGATCTTCACGCGCTGGTCAAAGTCTTGAGAGCCGAAGGCTGCAAGGTACTCGACAAAGTTGATGAGTCAGAGTACGGAAAGTTCGCCTGGGTAATAGATCCGGACGGAAACAAGCTTGAACTTTGGGAACCACCAGCCGGGCAATAATATCACCACATCAATAGCATCCACTGTGGCGCTACCCGCTTTTTAACCGGACCTGCTGTCGGCAGGCCGGACTGCGAAAAGCATCATCGAGACTAAAAATTTCACCTGTACCGCTCGCTTCATATCCCGCCAGCTCATTGATCGTGGAATGAAAGCTTGGTGTGCGGATGATCGCAAGCACGGACTGTATCAGCGGTTCATTGAGTGATGAAACCGGTAGCGCAAAAAAATAACGTTCCCGCACCATAGGAATGAATTCCAGATTGAAGCGCCGGGCGGCTGTCTCTACGCCGAAACCGACATCTGCCATACCACTGGCAATATATGCAGCCACGGCAGAGTGGGTAAATTCGGCGCTTTCAAAACCGCTAATGTTGTGACTCGAAATGCCTTCGTCTTGCAACATTAATTCTAGCAACTTGCGTGTCCCGGAACCTGCCTGACGATTAACAAAACGGATGCCTGGTTTGGCCAGATCCTTGAGTGAAAGAATATTATGCGGATTGCCGGGGGCAACAAACAGGCCCTGGGTGCGAATCGCCAGTTGAATCAGGCGATGCGTATCGTTATCGAGCCAGCGGCTATACATGGCAAATGCAGGTGCCTGGTATTGTCCAAGCGGCACATGAAAACCGGCCAGATCGCATTCACGCCTTGCCAATGCACTGACTGCATCAGTACTGTTGCGATAACTTAGCTCGATCGGCAAATGCGCCTCGATCATTTGCAGCAGCAAGGCCGCGACGGCAAAACCATGGCTAGCGCTCATGCGTATCATGCTTAGTTTTTCTGCGGCCATCTTGCTGAGTTCGCCTTCCAGCTCAGAGGCGATACTCTCCAGCAGCGGCGAGAGCCTGGCCTTGATGCGATGGTCCGCCCAAACCAGTTTCTCGGCTAGCGGCGTCAGGCTGGTGCCACGTCCACGACCGGTTTGCATCAGCGCTTCGCCAAATAGCTTTTCACCATCGCGTAACAGCCCCCATGCATAACGATACGACAAACCGACCTCACGCGCGGCCTTTGCGATAGCACCATTTTTTTGAATCGAGACCAGTAACTTGAGCAGCACGGCGGTGTCGAGCGGCGTCTCGCCGCTCAAGCTGATCTCCCAATGCGGATTAATGTGGATTTTATACATAGGTTTAAAATAGCCTATTTGGATTTATTAATGCTGATAGTAATATCCATAATTGCGCTTACGCAACTCGCGTAGAGATATGTAAAAAATAGCATATATTCAGTAGCGCATCATATTATAAAACTGGAGAAGACATGGCCTTACTTGATCTATTGGCGAAGGAACGCACTATCGCCGGCACAGGTTTTAACCGCTGGCTGGTACCGCCGGCAGCACTTGCAATTCACCTCTGTATTGGCATGGCCTACGGTTTTTCTGTATTTTGGCTGCCACTGTCCAAAGCCATAGGCATCAAGGAATCGGCCGTATGCGCGAAAGATTTACCTTTTTTCGCTGAAATTTTTGCCACAACCTGCGACTGGAAAATTTCCATGTTGGGCTGGATGTACACCTTGTTTTTTGTGCTGCTGGGTTCGTCGGCTGCCATTTGGGGAGGCTGGCTAGAACATGCGGGTCCGCGCAAAGCTGGTGTGGTATCGGCGATATGCTGGTGCGGCGGGCTCGTGATATCTGCCTTCGGGATTCATACCCATCAGATCTGGATTATGTGGTTAGGCTCCGGCGTGATCGGTGGGATTGGCCTCGGGCTCGGCTACATCTCGCCTGTCTCAACCTTGATTAAATGGTTTCCGGATCGGCGCGGTATGGCCACCGGCATGGCGATTATGGGCTTTGGTGGCGGCGCCATGATAGGTGCGCCATTGGCGAATAAACTGATGACGCATTTTGCGACACCAACATCCGTGGGTGTGATGGAAACCTTCCTGGTCATGGCAGCGCTGTATTTCGTCTTCATGATGGGCGGCGCACTGTCTTACCGCATACCACCAACCGGCTGGAAACCTGAAGGTTGGACACCACCACCGGCAGCAGACAACGCCATGATCACGCAAAAGCATGTGCATGTGAATCGCGTTTGGGGCATTCCCCAGTTTTGGCTGGTATGGGGCGTGCTGTGCCTGAATGTATCGGCAGGGATAGGTATTATCGGGATGTCGTCGCCCTTGTTGCAGGAAGTATTTGCCGGTCAGTTAATTGGTGTGCCGGTCGCTTTCAATGATTTGAACGCAGCGCAAAAAATACAAATCGCCGCGATTGCTGCGGGCTTCACGGGTTTGCTGTCATTGTTTAATATTGGCGGCCGTTTTGTCTGGGCCTCGTTTTCAGATTACATCGGACGCAAGGCGACTTACTTCGTTTTTTTCATTCTTGGTGTCGGACTGTATGCGGCGATTCCTACATTGGGTCAAGCCGGCAGCCTTGCATTATTTGTCGCTGCCTTCTGCATCATTCTGTCGATGTATGGCGGTGGCTTTGCGACAGTGCCGGCGTATCTGGCAGATCTTTTTGGCACACAGATGGTGGGGGCGATTCATGGCCGTCTGCTGACCGCTTGGGCAGCCGCTGGCGTACTTGGTCCGATCTTGGTCAATTACATTCGCGAGTACCAGTTGGCGCATGGTGTCGCAAAGGCAGATTCTTACACGATCACTATGTATATTCTGGCCGGCATGCTGGTATTGGGGTTGATCTGCAATGCAATGGTGCGCCCGGTGGCGGATAAATATTTCATGACCGATGCTGAACTGGCAGCTGAACGACAATTGGCACACGACCGCG
>JANYFV010000036.1 GCA_025359635.1 Undibacterium sp.
CGCTTCTGGCAGTGCGCTGCCCGGGCTGACTAAGCTTCGCGTATTGATCTATTTGAAGGTGGTATCAATTAAGGAAATTGGGGGCGTCTATCCTTATTCCTTTTTCCACAAATCAGGATGAAAAATCGAATAAATCCGCACTTCCTTAGCTAATTTCTGGCGATGAACTTCGACGACAATTCATAGTTGTAAGAACCATTGAACACGCTTATGCTGTCCGATAATTCAACATCATGATCAGCTAGCGCGAAAATCCTACCCGCTGTGCTTTCAACCAAACCTGAGACCAGCTATGAAAAAACTTTTTGTGTGTGCGGCCATATTGGCATTCTCCGGCATCGCTGTATTGCCTACATCGCCGGCATCTGCTCAGACCATGCCCAAAGATGCTGATGCTAAATTGTGGATGAAGGCTTTAAAGATTCATCGCTCGGCCATCATCGTTGATGGCCACAACGATATTCCTACCCCGATGGTGGATGAGGATTTTAATTTGGCGGATAACTCGGTCGGCAAATTCCACAAAGATGGCGACCCTTATCATACCGATTTAGCGCGATTCAAAGCGAGTGGTGTCACCGCAGAATTTTTCTCTATCTATGTCTCCGGCGATACCCTGAAAACCGGTGGCGCCATGCACCGCGCGATGGACATGATTGATAGCCGCAATCGCGAGGTAGAACGTCACCCCGATGCGTTGCTCGCCTGCGCCACAGCGGCCGAAATTCGCGCCGCAAAAAAACAGCATAAATTATGCGCAATGATGGGCATAGAAGGTGGTTACGCGATAGAAAATTCCTTATACGCCTTACGCAATTTCTACCGCCTAGGCATCCGGTATATGACCTTGACACACAATGTCTCGCACGCCTGGGCGGATGCGCACGGCGATGTGCCAAAAAATAATGGCCTGAGCGATTTTGGCAAGGAGGTGGTACATGAAATGAATCGCCTAGGCATGCTGGTGGATATTTCCCATGTGTCAGAAAAAGTCATGAACGATGTGCTGGACATATCGACAGCGCCAGTCATTGCTTCGCATTCAGGAGCAAGAGGGATCAACGATCACACCCGCAACGTGCCGGATGCAGTATTGAAACGTCTAGCGAGCAATGGTGGGGTAGTCATGATCAATTTTTTCCCGGCCTTCCTGGATGCCCGAAGCAGGAGCGAAATTGATGGCCGAGAGATCCAATTAAAAAATGAATTGGATGCAATACAAATTCAGTACAAAGACAATCTGGCTGCTCGGGTTGAAGCTGAACGCCAACTCCGGATGGCGCATCCTATCTACATCGCCAGCTATACACGCATCGTTGACCATATCGATTACATCAAAAAAATTGCCGGTATCGATCACATCGGAATCGGTGCAGATTATGACGGCATTCCTATGCTGCCAAACGGTATGAACGGCATGGAAGATCTGCCCTTAATCACCTATGAAATGCTACGTCGTGGCTACAGCGAAGTCGAGATCAAAAAAGTTTTGGGGGAAAACTTTTTACGCGCCTTCGCACAAGCGGAAGCAGTGGCAAAAATTGGAAGTAGAAAGATTAGCGGTGACGGTAGTTTAAAAAGACTTGTGCAATGACCGGTCTGATTTAGGATACAGATAATTTTAGCATTCGACCCCCATCCCAACCTTCCCCCTGCCCGGGGGAAGGAGTTAAAAGCCAAGCGGTGGGCCACCCCCGACCGGCAATCTCAAATCAACAACAGCAAGTAATTCAAAAAAATAACATCAAATATCCACAGGATCAATCTCCACACCCCACTTCACCCGACTCTTCAACGCCCGCAAAGCCGCAATCCATTCTTTCAAGAACGCCTGCAAAGCCGGGCGTGAGACTGACTCTACCAATAACTGTGCCCTATCCATATTGGCCACTCGTGTCATGGTCATTGGTATCGGGTCGTGAATCGTGATGCCGACATGCGCGCTACAAACTGCCGCCTGATGCAGAAAATCTAGCGCAGTTTGCAATTCTTTGGCTTCCGCTCGCAGCAAGGCCTGATACATAAATGGTGGCATGGCGGCTTGCTGGCGTTCTTCCAGCAAATCATCGGCAAACCTATCGTAGTCGTGCGCCATCAGGGCGTGATACAGCGGATGATCCGGGTAACGGGTTTGCACTAACACTTCACTGATATTACCGCCCTCTTTTTGCGCTGCTCGGCCAGCGCGTCCGGCCACTTGCATAAGCTGGGCGAACAGCCGCTCACTGGCGCGATAGTCTTGCGAGAACAAGGCGCTGTCTGGGTTGAGCGCGCCGACCAGCGTGAGGTTTTTAAAATCGTGCCCTTTGGCCACCATTTGCGTGCCGATCAGGATATCGACTTCGCCTCTGTGGACGGTGTCAAAGGCTGCCTCAGCACTGCCTTTCAAACGCGTGGAATCCGCATCGATGCGGAACACCCTTGCCTCCGGGAAAATTAAGCGCAGGCCTTCTTCCATCCTTTGGGTGCCGCGCCCTAAGGGTTGCAGATCGATATTGCCGCAAGTGGGGCAGTTGCGCGGGATGCGTTGCTCAAAGCCGCAGTGATGACAACAGAGTTTGTTATCCAGTTTATGCATCACTAAGTGCGCCGTGCACCGCGTGCAGTTGCTGATCCAGCCGCAGGCATCACAGGCGATCACGGGTGCGTAACCACGTCGGTTTAAAAATAGAAGTGATTGCTCACCTCTCTCTAAACGCTTACGGATTGCGTTGATGAGTGGCGTGGTTAATCCATCTTTGGGTTTTTCGTGCTCTAGATTGATGACTCGGACAACAGGTAAAACTGCATCTTTAACAGCGCGTTCACGCAACTCTAGTTTGCGGTAGCGCGGACCTTTGCTGTGTTGCCAGGTTTCAAGCGATGGCGTGGCGGAACCCAGCACTACCGGAATACCGAGCTGATGGGCGCGCCATACCGCCAGATCGCGCGCCGAATAACGCAAGCCTTCTTGTTGTTTATAAGAAGGATCGTGCTCCTCATCGATGACAATCATTTTAAGATGCGGCAAAGAAGCGAGGATAGCTAAACGGGTTCCAAGGACGATGCGCGCCTGACCATGGTGCGCCGATAGCCAATGCAATAAGCGTTCGCCTTCTGCCATGCCGCTATGCAGAGTCGCGA
>JANYFV010000037.1 GCA_025359635.1 Undibacterium sp.
GACCACTGCCTCGGGTGCGACCGCAGCACTGGCCACGATTGACTCTGCTTTAAATTCGATCAATAGCTCTCGCGCAGCCTTAGGTGCTTACCAAAACCGCTTCTCCTCTGCAGTATCTAGCTTGCAAACTAGTGCAGAAAACTTTACCGCCTCACGTAGCCGTATTCAAGATGCTGATTTTGCTTCAGAAACAGCCAACTTGACACGCGGTCAAGTGTTGCAACAAGCGGGTACTGCCATTCTGGCGCAGGCAAATGCCTTGCCACAAGGTGTGCTTGCCCTGCTTCGTGGTTAATCAATGACAGAAAAATAAATCTACATTGAGAAAAGAGTGATCCCCTGGTCGATTTTTTGGTCAGGGGAATTTTCCTTAAAGGAAGCATCATGGACATCCTATCGGTCAGCAGCTCGACCTCTTCCGGAACGCCAAGTTTTGAGCGGCTCTCTGGCAGTGCCATAGCACCACAAGCAATCAAGACGGCTGCCCCCGCAGAATCGCATAATCCAGTCACTCCGACTGCTTCCGTCGCACAAGCAGCTAGCAAAGAACAAATTTCAAAAGCAGTAGAAAGTATCAACAAGTCCATTCAGGTCGTTGCACAAAATATTGAATTTAGTGTTGATCACGACTCCAAACAAGTCATCGTAAAAGTGATCGATCAACAAACTAAACAGGTATTACGCCAAATTCCAAACGAAGAAATATTAGAAATAGCTAAATCTCTGGATAAATTGCAGGGTTTACTGATCAAACAAACAGCATAGAATAAAAGTAATGGTCAAACTAAAAACTGGCTGACAAATCCCCTTCTAAAGTTTGATTTGCCTTTGCCGTTAATTTTGTATAGTGCAGTCTAGCAAAGGGGAAACAAGTGGCAATCCAATCAACAGGTATCGGCTCAGGTCTTGACGTCAATAGTCTCATCACAAAATTGATGCAGGTAGAGAGCCAGCCGCTAACAACTCTGGCAACTAAAGAAGCGAGCTTTCAGGCGAAATTATCTGCTTACGGTGTCCTTAATGGTGCCGTCGGCGCTTTCCAGAGCTCGCTATCTACACTCAACAACCCTGCCACATTTCAATCCCTTACCGCGACGTCTATTGACTCCAGCACCGTTTCGGCATCTGCGTCGAGCACAGCCTCTGCGGGTTCCTATAGCATTGCGGTAAGCAAGTTGGCACAAGCGCAAGGTTTGTCAAGTGCAGGACAAGTGAGCGCCAGCAATGCAATCAGCGACGGCGCTGCCACCACAATTACATTTCAATTCGGTACTATCACAGGTACGCTTGGCACTGTCGCTCCAAATGTAGGCAAGTATCTGCCGGGTGCCACATTCGATCAGAATGCGAGCCAAGCGACTGGCACGATAACGATAGACAGTACAAATAACTCTCTGCAGGGCATTCGAGATGCGATCAATACCGCCAATGTTGGGGTCAGCGCCTCTATCGTTGGCGATGGTAGCGCCACACCTTATCACCTGGTACTCACATCAAGCAAAACTGGAGCCGCATCGAGTCTTAAAATAGCGGCCACTGGTGGTGATGGGACTATCGCGGCATTGATAAATTATGATCCGACAGCGGTACAAAACTTCACCGAAGTCAGTAATGCGCAAAATGCCAACTTAAAGATCAATGGAATTGACATTACCAGCGCTGCCAATACTGTGTCAGGTGCAATTCAAGGGCTTGTTTTGAACCTCGGCAAAGTCGGCACGACATCGGTTTCGGTTGCTGCTAATACTTCAGGTATTCAAACTGGCGTGACCAATTTCGTCAAAGCTTACAATGACTTAAATACCACAATAAAAAATCTCACTGGCTACGATGCCAGTACCAAAAAGGGAGGCTTACTTCTTGGTGACGCAACGACTCAAAGCGTACAAAATCAAATCCGAAACACGTTATCAAATGCCGTCAATGGCTTAGGTGGTGGCTTGACAAGCCTATCTCAAATCGGTGTCACTTTTCAGAAGGATGGTTCACTCTCTTTAGATTCCGCTAAGCTGACAAGTGCATTAAGCAGCAACTTCAGCGATGTCGGCGGCTTATTCGCTTCTATGGGCAAAGCGAGTGACAGCCTGACCAGTATTGCCAGTTCATCAACCGACACCAAAGCCGGCAGTTATGCGTTAGAGATTACGCAGCTGGCAACTCAAGGAGCACTGACGGGAACCGCTGACCTTTCAGCGAATTCAAATACGATTGGAAGCTCCATCAACGTTACTTTGGACGGTATCAACGCCAACGTGAGCTTAACCCCAGGTACGTACACCAACGCGCAATTGGTTACTCTGCTTCAGACGGCAATCAATGGCACCAGCGCATTTTCCTCACTTGCTTCTTCTGTTACCGCAAGTATTGATGGCAGCAACCACTTGGTGTTGAAATCAAGCAAATTTGGATCTGCCTCAAGTGTTAGCCTCGCAGATGGCACGGGAACCTTAGCTAGCGATCTGGTTGGCGCAACGCCAACAGCGCTTGCTGGTGCGGATGTGGCTGGAACGCTAAATGGTATCGCTGCAACTGGAAGTGGCCAGACTCTAACTGCCGCGTCAGGGGGTAGTACCGCAGGTTTAAAATTATTGATCGCAGGTGGGTCTATAGGTGCGCGCGGGACCGTCAATTTTTCACGTGGCTACGCCTACCAACTGAATAATGTATTAAGTGGTTTTTTAGGTGGGTCGGGAACAATCGCCAGCTCAACCAGCGGCGTCAATAAAAGCATCGTCGATATCGGGAAGCAAAGGGACGCACTCAACAGTAGATTATTTGACACCGAAGCACGCTATCGAAAACAATTTACCGCGCTAGATAGCGTCGTGAGCGGACTGAACAATACCAGTACTTTTTTGACCCAGCAATTATCGGCATTGACTGGTACATCGAAATATTAAATTTCATCATAAAGAGTAAAAAAGGAAAATTTATTATGTTTGGCTCATCTCAATCTCGTGGTGCAAATGCATACGCTAAAGTCGGTATCGAAACTGGCGTCATTGCGGCTAGCCCACACAAACTCATTGTGATGTTATTCGAGGGTGCCATAGTGTCGATTTCAAATGCAATCCAGTATTTAAACAGCGGCGACATCGCAGCGAAGGGCAACTCAATTTCAAAAGCTATCGCGATTATTGAGAATGGTTTGCGCGCCAGTTTAGACAAGAAGGCCGGGGGCGACATCGCCGTTAGCTTAGATTCTTTATATGAATATATGACCCGCCGCCTCATTTTTGCCAATTTGAATAATCAAGTTGAACAATTAACTGAAGTTCAAAATTTGTTACGTGACTTAAAATCATCATGGGACGCAATCGCACCTGTAAATGCGCCAATTGCAGAACAACCACGTCTACCTGTAGATGCCCTATCACCACGCTCCGCCAATTTTTTTGAGGCTTGATTCACAATGGATAATCAGGAACTTATTTCTTTGTATGAAAACGTGGCGACCATCACCACCAATATGCTCGACGCTGCGCGCACCAATGACTGGGATTTATTGACACAACTTGAGGCCGATTGTGCATCGCGGGTTCAGCTCTTGCGCGACCACGAATTGCCAGTTGATCTTCCAATCGATCTTCGCGACAAGAAAATTAAGATCATAAAAAAAATTCTTGCCGATGACAAAGAGATTCGTGAAATCACTGAACCTTGGATGGCGCAACTGGCAAGCCTGATGAAAACCTCAAGTGCCAATCTAAAACTATCTAAAGCCTATGGTGCGAATTACGCTGGCTAAGGCTTCAATCAATTAAATTAGTCTTTAACGTCCTTATATTATGTTGCCGCGGGTCGATACCAACATTAGGCCCATTGCGGCGATAGAAGCCCCTTCTGCCGCAGCGATTATTGGCTCGACTAAACAAGAAATTGCCTCGCGCTTTGATCTGCTGGAAATTGGCAAACAAGTGCGAGGTGAGATTCTCTCTCGTTTAAGTGATGGCACTTTTTTTGTCAAACTTGCCGGCGCTACCGCCCGAATGGCGTTGCCACAAAATAGCAAGGTGGGAGAATCGATCCCGCTCACTTTAGTCGCCCTGACGCCTCGCCCTACTTTTTTGCTTGAGACCGGGCATGGTAATGCAACCGCCACTGCAACATTCTCCAGGCAAGATTTAATAGAAAATTTTATACGTACGCCAAAGACAGCGTTGCCAACCTCAGTCAGCAAGGACTCTGCGCTTGAGACGTCTATTTCCTACATAATTGAAACCGAACAACAGCAAAACACGTCAAATTTAACTGGCAAGGCGATTGTCGATGCGACCAGTAACAGCCCAGCTGAACAACTTCGTTCTACTTCGATCTTACTCAACAGAGAAATAGCAGATATCACCGCTGGCAAACCCGCGGAGCAACAGGAACTAAGCGCTAGCAGTACACCAACCAACTTAAGCGACCCCGGAAAATTAATTAATAAGATCTTGCTGCAGGCGCAGCAACAAAGCGCACCAAGCGCACTGGTGGGTAAAACACCGCTACTCAGCAATGCCGAAGAATTAAAACATACTGACAAGCTGGCAGGTCATCTGCAACAAACGATTTCATCCAGCGGTATTTTTTACGAGTCCCACGTTGCCGATTGGGCAGAGGGTAAAATGTCTCGCGCAGATTTGATGCGTGAGCCACAGGCGCAGCTTGGCAATGCCATGTCAAATCTCGCAACTGCGGTATCGAACACGGATGATCATTCACGCTTAGCGCAAATTATTCACCTACAGTTAGATGTGCTGGAACAGCAAAAAATTACCTGGCAAGGACATCTATTGCCAGGTCTGCCCTTCGATTGGGAAATCACACAGCAAGATCAACACACACATACACATACAGAATCAGATGAAACGGAGCCAAGTTGGCAGAGCGTCGTACGATTTGATTTACCTCATTTGGGGACAGTTGCCGCTACGATAAACTTTCGCGCTGGCCAACTACAGGTATTTTTACGAAGCGATACTAACGACACTGTGAGTGTATTGAAAGAACGTTCATCAGAATTAATGCTCGCTTTAGATGATGCTGGCACACCACTCACATCACTGCAAGTGAAACACGATGAACAAGCCTAGTCAAGCATTGCAAAACGCCATTGCACTTGCCTATCAGGCGGGCGATGGTGCACCGAAAGTTGTGGCCAAAGGTAAGGGATTGATCGCAGAAGAGATTATTGCCAGAGCAAAAGAGCATGGCGTTTATATTCATCAATCCAAAGAATTAGTTTCTTTACTGATGAAAGTAGAGTTGGATCATGACATTCCACCCGCGCTATATCGTGTTGTTGCAGAATTGCTCGCTTGGCTATACCATATTGAGAACGAAAAATCAGACCCAGCGAATCAACAGCTAAATACCAAGCCCCTAATTTAACCTTTTTTCTAAATAATTTACCTATATGCAATCCTTACATCCTCCGCTAGGTACTGAGAATCAAAGTTCATTTTTAGTTGAATCTCGACGTGAAATGCTGGTGTTATTACGCGGCTTGAAAGAAAATAATCAACTTATCAGTATGATGATTAATGACGGGGCGGAGGTATTCATTACCTCTGTACTGGAATTGGATGATCTGAACAATACGCTGACCATTGATAGTTCGCCAAGTCATGCTGCAAATCAACGCATCATTGAGGCTCCGCGAGTATTTTTTGAGGGATTGTTAGATAGAATCAGTATTCAATTTTCAACATCAAGCATGCAACGCACTACATTTGAAGGTCGCGAGGCATTGAAGTGCAGCATTCCAATCAATATGATTCGATTGCAACGACGTGAAAATTACCGCATTAACACTCCGCTCACCAATCCAATTCGCTGTCTGATTCCGTTAGAAATAGAATCAGAATATGAAACGATCAAATTTTCATTAGTCGATATTAGCTGTGGAGGCGTGGCGCTACTGGATGAAAAAAGAATTTTAGAGATTTATTCGGGTCAAATCTACGATGATTGCAAAATTGATTTACCTGGGATTGGGCAAATCGACTTGGCATTACAGATCAAAAATTCTCAAGATCTAACACTTCTCAACGGCAAATTAAATCGTCGAGTTGGTTGTGAATTCATTGGTGCGTCGACTGCGGCGCTGGCGAGCGTACAACGGTACATCATGAAGCTGGAAAGAGAGCGAAACTCTAAAATGACAGGGCAACATCATTAATTTCTGAGATTTACATACTCTTGCAAACACTATATTTGCATATTCATGATGTCGTGATATGCGGATACCAATTTATTTCTTACTTGAACAGTGGTTTGAAACGAAATATTCGCCTTTTGCATCGAGATCATGACATCAGAAAGACTCACCTTATCGTCACCCAAAGCAAATTTCTGCCCCAACTGCTGAGACGTTAATTGCACCGAATTTACCTGATCCAACGATGCCTTCAAGGCATCTGCAAAATCTAGTTTTGCCGGCCCTGCCGTTTCAGTCCCGATCGCATTTACGGCACTGGACTCCATTCGAGCACTTGCCGCTTTCAATTGAGCCAGCATTGCCTCAATACGACTGCTATCAATTCCTCCGACATTCATTTTTTTCTCCACCATTTGGCCACCAGGCTACCTTATCACTTGCGGCAATCGTCGTTGCGATGAGAAGACCTGCTAAATCCACGTTTTTCCTTCAATTGAATTTTACAAAACCCATCACAATTTGTATTAAGGAAAAAACCCAGATTGGACAAGAAAATGCAGCACACAACAATCACGAACGTCAATCAAGAGGTGCATTATGGCGACCGCTAACGATGCAGCATTACCGCCGGGCGCACAATTCCCTACCATTCTAGGTTTTGCAGACACTCCAGGCTTACGTACCATCGCGTTATCGGTCGTAGCAGCCTTTACACTGGCAGTGATGGTAGGTATTTGGATGTGGAGCCAGCAGCCAGACTACCGAGTACTTTTTTCAAATTTTACTGACCGAGATGGTGGCGCAATCGTTGCTTCATTGCAGCAACTCAATATCCCTTACAAATATTCCGAAGGTGGCAGTGCGATATTGGTTCCCTCAAACCAGGTACATGACGCCAGATTAAAACTGGCGGCGCAAGGTTTACCGAAAGGCGGCAACGTTGGTTTTGAATTGATGGAAAATCAAAAATTGGGTATTTCTCAATTTTTGGAGCAGATTAATTATCAACGTGCCTTAGAGGGAGAACTGGCACGTTCTATCCAAGCAGTATCGGCAGTACAAACAGCGCGTGTTCATTTGGCAATACCCAAATCGAATGTTTTTATCCGTGAACAGCAAAAACCGACTGCTTCGGTCTTACTCAATCTTTATCCTGGTCGGACAATGGATCAACAGCAAGTTAGCGCCATCGTCCATCTTGTGGCAAGTAGCGTTCCCGAACTTGCGGCAAAAAATGTAACAGTTGTCGATCAGAATGGAAATTTATTGTCGGATACCAGCAAGCAAATAGCCAACAATAATTTGGATCCAGCACAATTAAAGTATGTTCAAGACTACCAACAAAATATCGTCAAACGAATTGAATCGATCATTTCACCTATTGTTGGCGCACAAAATGTCCGTGCTGAAGCCACCGCCGATATTGATTTCTCCCGAAGCGAACAGGCGGCTGAAACCTATCGCCCGAACTCGCCACCTGAATCATCAACTATCCGCAGCCAGCAATCGAGCGAATCTTATAACAAGAGCCTGAATGCTTCTGGCATCCCCGGTGCTTTATCAAACCAACCACCTGTTCCTTCAACCGCACCGATTGTCGCGCCAGCTAATGCATCACCAAGCAGCGCTGCCTCGAGTGCAGGATTAACCCAAAAAGATTCCACGGTGAACTACGAAGTTGATAAGACCATAAAGTATACGCAACAGCCTATGGGCGGAGTTAAGCGCCTTTCTGTCGCGATTGTGATCAATTTTAAGAGTGAAACAGATAAGTCTGGCAAGGTTACGAGCAAAGCATTAACAGAGACAGAGAAAACGCAGATAAGTGATCTGGCCAAAGAAGCAATGGGTTTTAACAAAGAACGTGGTGATACGCTTAACCTTGTCAACAGCCCATTTGCCACGCCCGAAAAAGAGGCTATAGTGGAAGTACCAATCTGGAAACAACCGGACACTATTCAAACGGTAAAAGAGATAGGCAGATATATCATTGCGGCGTTGGTTCTTGGGTATCTATTCTTCGGTTTCTTGAAGCCTACGCTCAAAAAAATAACGACCAGACAAATGGAGAAAGAGAAGCAAGAAGAGAAACGACATAAACGTGAACTTGCACTGGAAGATGAAGCAGAGGACGTAGTTAATTTGTCGAAAAATACCGGAAAACAATCGGATTATGAGATAAATATGGACATCGCTAAGCAATTGGCGACTAGCGATCCCAAAATAGTGGCTAACGTAATCAAAACATGGGTAAGCAATGAGTGACGATGGCGTACAAAAAGCGGCAACTTTAATGCTGGCATTAGGTGAAGACGGTGCCGCTGAAGTAATGAAATATCTCGGACCGCGCGAGGTGCAAAAAATTGGTGCGGCAATGGCGACGATCGGTGCGATCCCCCATGAGTCTATCGCTAAGGTACTCGAAGAATTTAAATCGGTCGCCGACCTGAGTTCTTCAGTCGGGCTAGATTCTGACGAATATATTCGCAACGTATTAACCAGAGCTTTAGGAGATGATAAAGCATCTTCATTACTCAACCGTATTTTGGGTGGCAAAGACGCAAGCGGCATTGAAAGTCTCAAGTGGATGGATTCTGCATCGGTTGCCGAGCTGATCAAGAACGAACATCCGCAGATTATTGCTACCATCCTAGTCCATCTGGAAAGTGACCATGCAAGTGAGATTTTGAATCACTTTACGGAACGTTTGCGCAATGACGCAATCTTACGTATTGCGACCTTAGATGGTATCCAGCCAACAGCACTAAAAGAACTCAATGACGTACTTACTAAATTATTGACTGGCAATGAAAGCCTGAAGAAAAAATCCATAGGTGGCGTACGTGCTGCAGCTGAAATACTCAATTTTATGAGTGGCGATAACGAAGCATCCGTCATGGAAAATCTGCGCAAATATGATGGTGACATGGCAGAAAAAATTATGGATGAAATGTTCGTCTTCGACAATATCCTGGAGATCGATGATCGCGGCATTCAGCTCTTGTTACGTGAAGTACAGTCAGATTCATTAATTATCGCGCTTAAGGGTGCGAACCCCGACATGCGCGAAAAAATCTTCAAAAATATGTCACAGCGCGCAGCCGAAATGATGCGTGAAGATCTTGAATCTAAGGGACCAGTACGGCTGTCTGAAGTAGAAGCTCAGCAAAAACAGATTTTAATGATCGTGCGCCGACTCGCTGATGAAGGCCAAATCATGTTAGGCGCAAAAGGCGAAGACTCGTATGTCTAACGCTGTTCCTAAAGGTGAAATGTCTGCTTTTCAACGCTGGGAGATGGCGTCCTTTGGTGACGACAGGCCATCACAGACGGCGGATCAACTCGTTCGTGCCAACACGACGGCAAGAATAAACCAATTAGAAATCACCGCCGCGAAAGAAGATGCGCGCCTACTCGGATTCGCGGAGGGGCATGCTGCAGGTGTCGCAGAAGGACGAATTGCTGGTCAAATAAAATTGGAAGCAGAAATTGAGCAATTTCACGCCCTGACAGTACGATTTTCTGAACAATTGAGCGCCGCCAACAAAGCAATTGGAGAAGACGTATTTAAGCTTGCAGTAGATTTGGCGCAAGCAATGATTAGAAGTAAACTCGATGTAGATCCTGAGATAATTATTCCTATTACACTAGAAGCCATTGAGTCTTTACCGTCGGTACAACAACCTGCTCAAATAAATTTACATCCAGACGACGCATTGATTATCAAAACCAACATGGGTGATAGACTCAGCGCGGCAGGTTGGCGCGTGGTGAGCGACCCAAGAGTTGAGCGTGGCGGATGCACATTAGAAACAGCACAGAATTTAATTGATGCAACATTTGAGACTCGCTGGCAAAGATTGACCGACGCAATCAAGACAGCGCTGTATACGCCTGGCGCATCATAATGATCGAGTCACCGCTTCAATCTTGGCAATCGATGCTCACGCAAGGCAGAGAGCAAATTTCCCATGTCCAAACAATGTTGCTCTCTGGTAGAGTCACCAAAGTAACGGGTCTTGTCATGGAGGCGGTAGGTCTCAAACTTCCGGTCGGAAGTGCCTGCGCAGTGCATTTACAAAGCGGACTAAAAATTGACGCTGAGGTTGTCGGTTTTGATGGCGATCGACTGTTCTTGATGCCGCATAGCGGTTTGGATGGCGTTATTCCCGGTGCACCGGTTTTTCCAGCAGAGCCATCTCACAGCGAGAACGCCATGCATCCGCAAAGGCGCCCCAGTGATAGAACCAGACATTTGCCAGTCGGGTACGAATTGTTAGGTCGGGTTCTTGATGGCAACGGTAGGCCCTTAGATTCTTTAGGCCCCCTAGAAGCAAAAGAATCCGCGCCACTTGGCGCACGAATATACAATCCGCTATCAAGAGCGCCAATCAAAGAAACCTTGGATGTTGGGGTGCGAGCGATTAACAGTATGTTAAGTGTCGGTCGTGGACAACGGCTAGGCTTGTTTGCCGGATCGGGTATCGGTAAAAGTGTGCTGTTAGGAATGATGGCGCGCTACACCACCGCGGACGTGATTGTTGTTGGTTTAATCGGCGAGCGTGGTCGTGAGGTTAAAGAATTCATCGAAGAAATTCTTGGACATGAAGGCTTGCAGCGATCAGTTGTGGTTGCCGCGCCAGCAGATTCCCCTCCCCTGATGCGACTGCAAGGCGCGGTATATGCAACCACGATTGCCGAGTATTTCCGCGATCAAGGACAAAATGTCCTTTTGATTATGGATTCATTGACACGTTATGCTATGGCACAAAGAGAAATTGCGCTTGCCATTGGCGAACCTCCAGCCACCAAAGGTTATCCACCTTCTGTTTTCGCAAAGTTGCCAATACTGGTGGAACGCGCCGGTAATGGCAAAGAAGGTGGCGGCTCTATCACCGCGTTTTATACTGTGCTCACAGAAGGTGATGACCAACAAGATCCAATCGCCGACGCTGCGCGGGCAATTTTGGATGGCCATATTGTGTTAAGCCGGACTCTTGCGGATAGTGGACATTACCCTGCGATTGATATAGAACAATCGATTAGCCGTGCCATGCACAACATTACGACACCAGAACATCAACAACTCTCACGCCGCTTAAAGCAACTTTATTCCCGCTACGAGCGGAGTCGGGACCTGATCAGCGTCGGCGCATACTCTCCAGGATCTGATCCATTATTAGACGAGGCAATCCGTTTACATCCTCGTATCGTATCTTTTCTTCAACAAGATATACTAGAAAAATCCACCATTCCGGAAAGCTATACGGCACTTACCGCTCTGTTCAGCAGTTAGAAATTCTCACATCCTCCCTATAATTAGACTGAAAAGGTGAAGTAATGCAAAAATCTCCTATCAGTACAATGATCGAGATCGCAGTCAAAGAATCTGATGACGCGGCAAAGCGGCTTGGAAAGGCAATCAAAGCGCATGAAGAAACTGAGAAACAATTTTCTCTTTTATCGCAATATAGAAAAGATTATGAATTACGATTTCAAGACAATGCCGCCAAAGGTATTGGTACAGCGCAATATTTGAATTTTCAGGCCTTCATCAACAAACTTGATGGCGCGGTAGATGGGCAAAAGCAAATCGTTCGCGATGCTGAAAACAAAATAAAAATAGCCCGCGAATTGTGGCAAGAAAGTGAAAAAAAACGATTGTCTTATAACACGTTGAACAATAGGGCAATTTCTGTTCGACAAAAACAAGAAGCAAAATTAGAACAAAAACAGACTGATGAGCTTGCAGCCAGAACGCTTTTTTATAATAAACGCTAGTCCCTCAATAAAAGAAACAAAGAAATAAAATTCCTACTTGGTGACATTATGCAAAATTCAATCACATTCTTACCAACAGAACCCTCTGGCAATGCTGCCAAACAAGTAAAAAATAGCGCCCACTCAGGCGAAAACACGTCCAGTTCATTCAAACAAGTGTTATCAAAAGAAATTTCTGAAAAACAGAATACGGGTAAGGATAAGCCAGCAAACAAAATAGAAAATCAGTCTGTTCCTGACGACATCAAAAGGAATGCGTCCAGCCAACCTGCGAAAATCGAACCGATAGTCGAGGACGAGTCAAAAACTGATGTAATTCCTTTAGAAAACGCGCAGACAAATGGGGTTCAACTGATCGCCCTTGTAGAAAGTTTAGCGCAATTTTCTCCCAAGACTACCGAAAAAAATAGTGTCGCAACAAGTCGTGATGTTCCCGGAATTGATACAACTAGTAATATTGCTCAATTCAATTCAAAAGTCGACCCAAACGTGCTCACCCAAGACAAATTTGAAATGGCACCTCCAGCGCTCGGTGATAACACGTTGATCCTAGCTGAAGGCAGTGCTATAGATCCGTCGTCGAAAGCGGGCCAATTAATTGCGCCCTCTCTCAAAAGTGATGAAAACAAACCTGAGGAATCCCCAAAGACCATAAAGGGTTCAGGTTCAGGTTCAGGACTCGCCACCGAACTTATAGTGATGCTAAAAGATTCTTTAAAAACTGATCAAAGAACAGATCTGAAAGTGGACTTTAAAATTGATGTAAAACCAGACCAACAACAGAATCTGAAACAGGATCTACAACCTGATCTTAAAGCCGAACTCAACACCGATTTAAAAGCGGATTCTAAAATTGATATAAAACTGGATTTAAAAGCGGATTCTAAAATTGATACATAACAGGATTTAAAAGCGGATTCTAAAATTGATATAAAACAGGATTTAAAAGCGGATTCTAAAATTGATATAAAACAGGATTTAAAAGCTGCTTTTAAAATTCAAGAAACAGCAAATACGAAAGAACAAAACGTGAAAATTGCTGAAATTGCGCCTTCAGCACAAAACTTCGCACAACAAATCGCTGTGAGTACTGGTCAAATCAATTCATCAAGTGAAATTGAACATCTAAACTCCCGTGTTGGCACACCAGCATGGAATCAATCTGTCGGGCAAAAAATAGTTTGGATGGTCGCTGGCGGTGAACAAACAGCGGAATTAACTCTCAATCCACCAGATCTTGGCCCTATGCAAATAGTCTTAAGCGTCAACAATGATCAGGCAAATGCAACCTTCATATCTGCGCATCCAGACGTGAGAGACGCGCTTGAATCTGCGATGCCAAAATTGCGCCAAATGATGAATGATGCGGGTGTACAGCTATCGGGTTTTTCGGTTAAGTCGGAATCATCAAATCCAGGTGCTCAATTTGCTGGAGATCGGTCATCTTCTCGCTCAAAAAATAACGAAACAGAAACTGTAACTGGTACAGGTACAGGTGCTGTTAGTAGCACCGCCACAAATACCAACCAGCGTTCAACCGCCAACGGGATAGTTGATACTTTCGCGTAAAACGTCGTTATCGATCATTTGCACTGGTGCCACTTAAATCGAAGTTATCTAGCATAATCACAACGGTTACACGCGCATATCTCCGTTTCCGTTCTTGAACACCGCAAGGCCTGCTTTTTAGCATTTACTGCAACATTTTCTGACTGAAGAATAGTGTCATTGCACGTAAAAAAAGCGATCGGCAATTATCAGATTTGAGTTTCTAGGATAATATGATGCTGCTAGCGCATGCACAGGCAAATCGGAAAAAGTAATTTTAGATTGACGCTAAGCTCACTGTTCATATGTTGCTCATAGCGAAAACTGGCAATATAGTTGAAAGGGAGGAGTTGAGCAGAAATATGCCTTCTTTTTCAAGCATGTCGCCCAGCAAAAATTGCGGATAATAATCAAACATATTGATACTTGGTGTCAAGTAAGAGGAAATAAATGTCAAAAGCACCTGAAAAAGCAGCTCCCGCTAATGATGCAGCGCCTGTTGTCAAGTCCAAAAAGAAACTGATTATCATGGTCTCTGCAGCGGTGTTAATACTTGCCGTAGTAGGTGGTGGTGCAGCCTTTTTCTTGTTAAAGAAGGATGCGCATCCAAAAGAATCCGAGCATAAAACAGAGCCTGCAAAACCACCGGTATTTTTGCCGCTTGAAGCTTTCGTCGTTAACTTGCAATCGGAATCGGGAGACAAGTATTTACAAGTAACGATGACCTTGCAAGTAGCAGATGACGAGCAAGCGAATTTGCTTAAACTGAATATGCCACAAGTGCGCAGTCGTCTATTGATGCTTTTATCAAGCAAAGATAGCTCTGAGATACTCACATCCGAAGGGAAGCAACAATTGATACAGGAGATTGTAGATCAGGTGAAAATCCCGTTTATTTCAAAAGGTTCTCCACAAAAAGTGGTTGGTGTATTTTTCACGTCATTTGTAGTTCAATAAATTCATGTCTGATAATTTTCTCTCCCAGGAAGAAGTTGATGCCTTACTAAAAGGTGTCACTGGGGATCAGGACGATGCTCAATCCCAGGAAGATACTACTGGGGTTAGGCCGTACAATCTTGCGACGCAAGAACGTATCGTCCGTGGTCGCATGCCGACCCTGGAAATTATCAACGAACGCTTTGCGCGCCTTTTGCGAATTGGCCTATTTAACTTCCTGCGTCGTAGTGCCGAAGTATCCGTTGGTACTGTCAGAGTATCAAAATACAGCGAGTTTATTCGCAACCTGGTAGTACCAACCAATCTCAACCTGGCGCATATGAAACCGTTGAGGGGCACCTCACTTTTCGTACTCGATCCAGGTTTGGTTTTTTTATTGGTCGACAATCTTTTTGGCGGCGATGGTCGCTTTCATACACGTGTTGAAGGTCGTGATTTCACCCAAACTGAGCAAAGAATCATTCAGCGTATTTTGGAAATCATTTTTGAAACCTATGAAAAATCATGGGAACCCGTGTATCCGGTTAAATTCGAATACATACGCTCAGAAATGAATACACAGTTCGCGAATATTGCGACACCCAATGAGGTAGTCGTCTCCACCACATTCACCATTGAATTGGGACCGGTAAGTGGGGAAATGCATTTATGCATGCCCTACTCAATGATAGAACCGATCAGAGATATCTTAACGAGTAGCTTGCAGGGCGAGACACTAGAAGTCGACAAGCGGTGGGTGCGCTTGATGACACAACAAATTCAAATTGCGGAAGTTGAAATTGTCGCCGACATAGGGACCACCAAAGTGACATTAGGTGATATTTTAAACATGAAAGAAGGTGACATTATTCCACTTTCTATTCCGGATATTATTTCGGCAAAAGTAGATGGGACGCCTGTGATGGAATGTAAATATGGCGTCTTCAACGGGCAATATGCATTGCGCGTCGAAAAATTGATTAGCTCCAGCGTCAACGAAATCGCGCATGAATCAGGACAAGGAGATAGCCGTGGATGACAATAACGATACGCCCATCAGTGAAGATGATTGGGGCGCCGCAATCGCGGAACAAGAAAAAGCCGACGCCAATGCTGCGGCAAATGCAGCATCCAGTTTTGCACCTGCAGCCAGCACCGCCAAATTTCAAGAATTTAGCGGGAAAAGTAGTCAGGTCGAAACGCACAATGATATCGATTTTATTCTTGATATTCCGGTACAACTTACTGTTGAGTTGGGGCGCACTAAAATCGCCATTAAAAATTTATTACAGTTAGCGCAAGGTTCAGTTGTAGAACTCGATGGAATGGCGGGTGAGCCTATGGATGTTTTAGTCAACGGCTGTCTAATTGCACAAGGTGAAGTTGTGGTGGTGAACGATAAATTTGGTATTCGCCTGACTGACATCGTTACCCCGGCTGAACGAATTCGCAAATTAAATAGATGATGCGCCAACGATATTTATTACTGTGTACCGCACCTGCCAGTGCGTTTGCAGCTACAACCGAAGCTGCCGCGATATCTCCGACCACTGGTTTGTTACAGATTTTTTTGGGTTTGATTGCAGTATTGACTTTGATGGGCGTAGCCGCCTGGTTTTTCAAAAAAATAGGGCCGATCAATACTGGCAATAAAATCCCTGTCAAGATTGTGGGCGGTGTGAGCGTCGGAAACCGTGAACGCATAATGGTCGTCGAGGTTGCGGACCAATGGATCGTAGTGGGTGTAACTGCCAACCAGATCAACACTCTTTCGACCATGCCAAAACAAGAAAAATTGGTCGAAGAGACTATATCTTCAGCACCGGAAAATCAATTTTCAACATGGCTAAAACGAACCATGGCTAAGCGATCCGAATCGCAATAGAAAACAAAATAAAAAAATGAAAATCTCAGGATATTTTTCCGCCAGTCTATTTTGCTTGCTTGCCTTTTTAATGGCTGTGGCAATGCCAGAATTAGCTCAAGCACAAACAACAACTGGTGGTTTGGCAGCGATCACAAGCACGCCAGCGGCAGGTGGTGGACAAAATTACTCGTTAAGTATTCAGACGCTATTGTTTCTGACTGCGCTCACTTTCATCCCAGCTGTATTACTCATGATGACGAGTTTCACTCGTATCATCATCGTGCTATCACTATTAAGACAGGCATTGGGTACCCAATCCGCACCACCGAATCAGGTCATGGTAGGTTTGACGCTTTTTCTCACTTTGTTTGTCATGGGGCCAGTGTTTGACAAGATCTACGCCGATGCCTATCAGCCTTTCGCAGAAAATAAAATAAGTATGACCGAGGCGATGGATAGAGGTGTTGGCCCTTTGAAAAAATTTATGCTGAAACAAACCCGTCAAGGCGATCTGGCGTTGTACATCAAACTGTCCAACACACCAGAACTACAGGGTCCAGAAGATGTACCGCTTCGCATCTTAATACCAGCCTTTATTACCAGTGAATTAAAAACAGCGTTTCAAATAAGTTTCGCTATTTTCATTCCTTTTCTCATCATTGACATGGTGGTTGCCAGCGTCTTGATGTCGATGGGGATGATGATGGTTTCGCCTGCGATCGTATCGCTACCGTTTAAGCTCATGCTATTTGTCCTTGTAGATGGCTGGCAATTACTGATCGGTTCCTTGGCTCAAAGTTTTTATTAAGGGGGAATGTTATGACACCCGATAGTGTAATGTCACTTGGCCGTCAAGCAATGGAAGTCACTCTATTAGTTTCCGCGCCCTTGCTATTGGTCGCGCTAGCCATAGGTCTGATCGTTAGTATTTTTCAAGCAGCGACTCAAATCAATGAGACCACTCTGTCCTTCATTCCAAAACTGGTGGGTATTTTTGTCACACTGATAGTAGCGGGGCCGTGGATGCTCTCGGTGTTGGGCGACTACATGCGCCAGATGTTTACCAGTATCGCGACCATGGCTAGCTAAAGCGAAAAATGATTTCATTTTCTGGCAACGAGTTGATTGCAATGATCGCCTCGTTTATCTGGCCACTCACCCGCATATTGGGCCTCATTGCGATTGCACCACCGTTTGGCAACAACAGCGTTCCGGTGCAGACAAAACTGATGTTAGGCGTCATGCTTGCGCTCATCGTCGCACCCAGTATCCCGCCTCTCACGCAAGCCGATCCTATGTCGTTGACAGGAACCATGATACTCATGCAGCAAATGGTGATAGGCATGGCTATGGGATTTATAGTGCGCGTGGTTTTTTCTGGTATCGAAATGGCCGGCGAAGTCATCGGCTTGACCATGGGTTTAGGTTTTGCCAGTTTTTTCGACCCGCAAACACAAGGTAGAACTTCTGCCATCAGCCAATTTTTAGTCTTGGTAGCAACCTTACTTTTTTTGACACTCAACGCGCATTTATCGTTGTTCGCTGCGCTAATAGAGAGTTTTAAAACCATTCCGATTTCTACTACTTTAACGATGGGTTTCAGTTTCCAAAAATTAGCTATCTGGGGTGAACAAATTTTTATTATTGGCATGCGCCTGTCACTGCCGATTGTTGCAGCGCTGCTGATCGCAAATATTGCATTAGGAATACTTACGCGCGCAGCGCCGCAACTCAATCTGTTTGGCATAGGATTTCCAATCACGATTGGTGTTGGATTTTTAATGTTGAGTATGACGATACCGTATATGCTTTTACCGATAGAAAATGCATTTCAGAGCGGTATAGATGCCATCCTGTCTTTAGGAATGGTTGCCCCGCCAGCTCTCGTGCCACCGCCATGATGCTCACTGAATTTTCCACTTTTTCAGCACTGTATCGTATCGCAAAGATTCGACAAATTGAAATAGCAGCCAGGGCAAGCTTACCCGCTGGTAGTCTGATGCGAGCTGCCGGAAGCGCTGCCGCTGAATTTGCGAAAAAAATCATCTCATCGTCAAATGAAAAAATTCTCGTTTTAGCAGGGCCGGGCGACAATGGCGGTGATGCTTTAGAAGCTGCGCAACTCTTGTATGCAGCGGGCTTAAAAGTCACAGTAATATTATGTGACGTGAATAGTCAGTATTCGCTCGATGCTCAACAAAGTTTGCAACGCGCTCAAGCAAGTCAGGCTACATTTATCACTATCGATTACTTCTTAAGTGATGACAAAGAACAATGGGGACTCATCATTGATGGAATATTCGGGATTGGTCTCACACGCGCGATCACCGGGACTATAGCGTCCTTGATACTACAGGTGAATCACCTTTCACAAAAATATCGTATCCCCGTGCTTGCACTGGATGTACCTAGCGGGCTCAATGCAGACACCGGCCAAATCAATGGTGAAATCAGCGCTGAGAACTGCATCGCTATTCGGGCTAGTCATACCATCACTTTTATCGGCAACAAACCCGGGCTACATACTGCCGCAGGTAGAGATTATTCCGGACAGGTGGAGTTGGCTAATTTGGCGATCTCGTCAAATTTTTTTCCTAAACCATCTGCGCTCCTGACTCACACGCTGATGTTTGCCAAAGTGGTAAAACCTCGTTTAAACGATAGCCATAAAGGCAGCTTTGGCGACGTAGTGATTATTGGCGGTGCACCAGGAATGGCGGGCGCGCCAATACTGGCGGCAAGAGCTGCCATTCATTGCGGCGCAGGCCGGGTGTTTATTGGTTTTATAGGAACGCCCACAATGTTCGACAATCAGCATCCGGAACTGATGTGCCGGAATGCGCAAGACCTTGATTTTACCCATGCCACTGTGGTCATTGGGCCTGGTCTTGGCGCTTCTGCTGAGGCTACGCAACTACTGTCAAAAGCGCTAAGCGATGCGTTGACAATGGTGATCGATGCAGACGCCCTCAATCTCATCGCCAGCGATGCTCCATTACAAAAACTTCTTGCGGCGAGACATGATAAAAATCTGACGACCATCATGACACCGCATCCATTAGAAGCAGCGCGGTTATTGGGTGTGAGTACAAAAGAAATCCAGGCAGATCGATTAAACAGCGTCCAGAGTCTGGTGAACAAATTTAAGAGCTGCGTCATCCTAAAAGGTGCAGGAAGCGTCATCGCGACATTCAATGGTGCCACATTCGTTAATACAACTGGCAACCCGGCACTGGCCACTGCTGGCACTGGCGACGTCCTTGCGGGCGTATGTGGTGCATTGTTGGCACAAGCTGTGAGCGAAAGCGACGCTGCAAGTTTCGCTGCATGGCTACATGGTCTGGCGGCAGATGTTTTGGTAGCACAAGGAACAGGCCCGATAGGCTTGACAGCCAGTGAATTAATCCCTGCCATCAGATCTTGTTTGAATAAGTTCGTGACAGATTCCAATGCTGGAATTTGATTATCAAATTTTTATAGCGTCAAGTCAGCCTGTTCCAATTTTCCCGCAACGATACATAACGTTCTGGCACATCGTGCAGCAATCGATAGATCGTGCGTGACCAACACCAGTGTTGAGCCACGTTCGCGATTCAATGCAAACATTAACTGAATAATGGATTCTCCAGTCACCGCATCCAGACTGCCAGTCGGCTCATCTGCAAACAACAAAGGCGGTTCAGTCACGAAAGCGCGCGCCAGTGCCACCCTTTGTTGCTCTCCACCAGAAAGAAACTTCGGATAATGGCGCAAACGGCTTGCTAAACCTACATGCGCTAACATGGCTTCTGCCTTCGCCCTAGCCTCTTTATCGCCACGTAATTCCAAAGGAAGCATGACATTTTCCAGCGCGTTTAAATGCATCAGCAATTGAAAAGACTGAAACACAAAACCAAGATTTTCTTTTCGGAAAATGGCTCGTCCATCTTCATCCAAGGCAAAAATATCAATTCCATCAAGAATAATTTTGCCCTCGGTCGGCACATCTAGTCCAGCCAAAATACCAAGTAAAGTAGATTTACCTGAGCCTGAAGCACCAACAATAGCAAGCGTTTCTCCGGCTTGCGCGGTAAAATTGATGTCATGCAAAATTGTCAGTTCGCCAGTCGCATCGGAGACACGTTTTGACAAATTTTGCACTGTTATCGCAGGTTCTGCATTTTCTTTAGGAAGGCTCATACTTTTATGATGGTTGTACTCAATCGGAGAAATAAGTTCGCGTGGATCAAGTTACTGATTTTTTCTGCACTTACTTCATTTGCCTTTACTTCATTTGCCGCCGCTCATTCTGCATCAAAAACTGTGCTTGTGCTTGGCGACAGTTTATCTGCCGAATATGGTCTTGCGCGCGATACTGGTTGGGTAGCCTTGCTTGAGCAACGCATTCAACAAAAAAACATCTCCGCTAATGTCGTCAACGCCAGCATCAGCGGCGAAACCACTAGCGGTGGGAAAGCACGACTTGAAAACCTGCTAAATAAATACCATCCTGAAATCGTGATCATAGAACTTGGCGGTAATGATGCACTACGCGGATTATCCTTGCGCGCTTCAGAGAAAAATTTTCGTGAGATGATACAGCTATCCAATGCATCCAAGGCAAAAGTACTTTTGATCGGCATGCAAATCCCCCCCAACTATGGAAGAGATTACACCGAACAATTTTTCTCCCTCTATGCACGAGTCGCTAAGGATACCCGATCCGATTTGGTGCCATTTTTCATGGAAGGTGTTGCCAACAAACCTGAATTGTTTCAAGCCGATCGCATTCACTTACTTGCAGCAGCACACCCTGCGTTACTCGACAATGTATGGCCTCATCTGCAAAATTTACTAAAAAAATAAAATGAAATATCCGGAACTAAGCACTTTCTCTGAAATCCTGCCTCGCCTTGCCGAGTTTGATGCAATTATCGATGTCCGTAGTCCGTCAGAATTCGCCGAAGATCATATACCAGGCGCAATCAACTGCCCGGTACTCGATGATCAGGAACGTATCAAAGTTGGTACTATGTACAAACAAATCAATGCCTTCGAAGCAAAAAAAGTGGGCGCTGCCTTGGTGGCAAAAAATATCGCAAAACACATAGAACAACATTTCCTCGACAAACCAAGAGAGTGGAAACCTCTAGTCTATTGCTGGCGTGGCGGCAATCGCAGCGGTTCTATGGCGCACATCCTGGCAAAGATAGGCTGGCCGGTGGTGCAGCTCGATGGAGGCTATAAAAACTACCGCCATCACGTCAATGATTCGTTACCCGGCATTGCCCCACTGATTCAATGGCGCGTGATTTGCGGCACTACCGGTAGTGGCAAAACACGCTTACTGCAAACACTTGCAGATCAAGGCGCACAAATTCTTGATTTGGAAGAAATGGCTGCGCATCGCGGTTCAGTCTTAGGACATTTGCCTAGCCAAGCGCAACCAAGTCAGAAAATGTTTGAAAGCAAAATCTGGCAGGCCTTGCGCAAGATGGATTTTGCGCGCCCTGTATTTGTTGAATCGGAAAGCAAAAAAGTGGGGAACCTGCGAGTCCCGGATGACATTATTAATACAATGCGTGCCTCACCCTGTATCGCTTTAGAGTTACCGCTAGCTCAGAGAGTAGCTTTACTCATGGAGGAATATAGTCACTTTGTGAACGACTCGGACGCACTCAACACCAGGTTAGATTGTTTGGTCAGCTTGTACGGAAAAGAGAAAATTCAGCAGTGGAAGGATTTGGCAAGTCAAGAAAATATGGTGGAGCTGGTGACTGAGCTGTTAGCCAAACACTATGATCCAGCTTATTTAAAATCGATCAACAAGAATTTTCCAAACTCTACTAATGCTCTCAATTTGAAACAAAATGGCATTTCTTATGCTGATTTTGAAGGCAGTGCCAAAGAAATTTTACGCCATATGCGCTAAGTTTTTATTCCATTTATAAATCATTCGTGCCTAGGTTAATGCACGCAATTGCACGAACGATTTAGAGCTAAAATTAACCATCTTTATCTTCGATAATGCTTTGACCAGCCTGATCAAGATCATCAAATTGACGGCGATTTAAGGCCCACCAAAATACGCCACCGATGGCGAAGACCAGAGCTATACTCAATGGCACCAAGAGATACAAAATATCCATAAATTAATTCGTCATTTCTTGCATAATTTTTTGTACGTTTTCTTGCATAAAAACTGGCCGCACTTCTTGATTGACATAGAGTAGGCGCAGAGCATTGCAAACCACGATCACTGAGCTCAACGACATGCCTAATGCCGCGTGCCATGGCTCAAGCAAACCTGTTACCGCTGCCGGTATGGCAATCAGATTATACGCAATTGCCCAAGTCAGATTTTGTCGTATCAACTTCAACGCCATACTCGATAACTTTACACCATAAGCAATATCAGTGAGCCGGTTTGACATCAAGAGCAGATCACTGCGAGCTTGCGAAATTGGCGCGCCCTGCCCCATGACTACCGAGACATTGGCCAATGACAATGCGGGGCCGTCATTCATGCCATCACCGACCATCACGACTACTGCGCCCTTTGCTTG
>JANYFV010000256.1 GCA_025359635.1 Undibacterium sp.
TTCGCGCCTCATTCGCAACAAAACTGACTCGAAAAGTGCATCCGTCATCACCACAAATCCTATTGGAAAATCTCGGTTAAAGTCGAACTTCATATGCCACAAATTGAACTAGCTTACGCCTTTTTTCTTCCTTGTCTGACAATTTGCAGAAGGTCATCTTTCGCATTGTCTGCGTTGATGCTAATCTGCAAATATTATCACTTTAACCGACTGCGCCGAGCGTCAAAGAAAAAACTCAAACATGAACTAAGTATCTTGTTTTACAATCCCCCTCAGAGGAAACTATGTGATTAAATTGAAGGATTTTAAAGCTTCTTCAGCGCAATGCGTTACAAAACAGGAGCGCTTTTCAGGTTCAGCATCGCTCTAGCTGGCAATTCTAGGACGAGTTGACATAATGGCAGTGATATGACAAAAGACACCGTGGCGCTTAAACAATCCAGACGGAGAGAATCTCTGTCATTGAAGCAGGCACTTTTTTTAGGTGCTGGTCTTAGCATGCTTTTCCCTGCTTTGATTCTGGCTTACTTCCAATTCACTAGCCGCTTTGCGAGCGAAGAACAACTACGAGTGCGGATGCCCATGCAGCAATACGCTGACGTCCTATCGCGTGGCCTGGCGATATCTTTGTGGAATGTTGATCGCGGTGCTGCCAATGAGCTATTGGAAGCTGTCATGCGCAATCAAGACGTAGTCAGTGTCACGGTAAGCGATGAACTTGGAAAAGTATTTGCGCAGACAAATAACACAACGCACAGCGACGAAAATCCCTTGAAAGAAGAACGTGACATCGTCTATAACGGTGCGCGCACGGGCAAACTTGTGGTTGTCGTTTCTGCCGCTCGTATCCGGCATGAGCTTTGGACTGAGCTGATTAAATTAGCCTTAGCTCTTAGCGCACAAGTTGGATTTTCATTTATTTTTATTTGGCTACTCTTTGACCGACGCATGCTTCGGCCTTTGCTAGAATTAAAGAAAGGTGCCATGCGCCTCGCGCTTGGACAACTCGAACAACCCTTACTTGCGCAACGTGATGATGAAATAGGAAGTTTGGCGGTTGATTTAGACAAAATGCGCAATGATCTCGCTGGTTTAATTGCAGAGCGGGATCAGAAGAACGCAGCCCTGCAAACCGAATTGGCTGAACGTCGGCGCACGGAAGATGCCTTAGTTTTTAGTCAGGCAAAATTTTCCAATATTTTCGATGCATCACCGGTCGCCATGACGGTCTCACGCATGGGCGGATCATTCAGCATTATGGATGTGAATAATGCGTGGGTTAGGGTATTCGGACGAGATCGCGCCACAGCTTTAGGAACCAACGGCGAAACCAACGGCATGTGGGAAGACATACACGTTCGGCGCACAATTTTAGATACGCTGGAACGTACTGGAGAGATAAGCGCCCACTCAGCATGGATGGTGCGCGGCGATGGCCACGCCAATATACTATGTGAGATATCTGGAAAAGTAATTTCCCTGGGAGACGAATCATTGCTGATCCTGGCGTATGACGACATCACAGACAAGCACCAGTACGAAACCAAAATTTTGGATTTGAATGCGCAATTGGAACAACGGGTAGATGAGAGGACACAATCCCTGACAGACGCTTTACAAAAACTCACCATCGCACAAGCCGAATTAGTTCGTTCTGAAAAATTGTCTGCATTGGGCGCCTTGGTGGCAGGAGTGGCACATGAGCTCAACACGCCTATCGGTAACAGCCTCACCGTGGCGAGTACATTACAAGACAACGCCAAAGCATTTGCTGCGGATATGGCGAAGGGTCTTAGCCGAAGCCGCCTGGATAAATTTGTCAATAGCAGTTGCCTGGGCGCAGATATTCTCGTCAGCAGTTTGCATCAGGCAGCGCAATTGGTATCGAGCTTTAAACAAATTGCGGTAGATCAAAGCAGCATGAACCGTCGCCTTTTCCGTTTGAGCGAAACCATCAGTGAAATTATGCTGACTCTGGGTCCGGGTATTCGCAAAACTTCACACACGATCATTCCAACAATCTCTGGCGATATTTTGATGGAAAGTTATCCCGGACCGTTGGTACAAATTCTGACTAATCTGATCAATAACGCTTTCCTGCACGCTTTTGAAGGCAGCGAAAACGGTAAAGTTTTTATCACTGCAGATATGCACGGGGCTAACTACCTTCAAATGACGGTACGGGATGACGGTACAGGAATATCAGAGAGTAATCTTGCACGCGTTTTTGATCCATTCTTTACCACCAAATTAGGTAAAGGTGGAAGCGGTTTGGGACTGAATATTGTCTACAATCTTGTGCAAGATGTACTGGGCGGAACAATCGAAGTGAGCAGTCAACTTGGCGAAGGCACTTGCTTCACTTTAATCCTACCTTTAATTGCACCGGTCGCTACGCAAGATCCTGCGACACTACCCGTTTCGGCCATTTAGCCTGAGCCTTAGCACCATTTGCTTCAGCGACACCATAGTTAAGACGAAAATAAAAGGCTGCCGAAATATTATTTATCGGTTTTCTTATTCATAACATCCTGACGTTGCTTCTCGTATTGCTCGAAGCTAGTTTTATTCTTATTCAGGCATTCAGTTCGCTGGTTCCAATCAACTATTTTTTTGCATGCATCGATGGCGGCATCCTGTTGCAAATCATATGCGACAGAACATGCCTGAAGCAGGTTTGTTAACCCAACGAGTATCAACATAGAAAAATATTTTTTAGACATAATGGCTCAGCTTCACAAGTAAATAGCATTAGAAAATGAACAGCGTAGCGTTATTCCACCTCTACAAATAATATTTCTATACTGTGTGATTAAGGTGCATTCTAATGCGAGCATGATTTACGTTTGAATGATGGGGCTTGATAGTGTGTGAGCTTAAGGAATGGCTAAAAAAGTGATTGTTGTCCTTCGAAATAATTTTCAATATTAGTAATTTTATTGGTAAAATGAAAAGGAACGCGGTAACATTTTTCATATTTTTTAACGACATTAAAATTCCGGTGAAATTCTCCAAAGCTAATTGGTTAGCGGGTTTTGAGAGTTTTTTCTTAAAGTGTTATGCGACACTCGACCCTTTCGCCCGTCACGTTGACGGACATATCTAGTTAGAGCACACAAAATATGCCCGATTTCTTTCACCTCATTTCAGAATATTTCTGGGCAGTCGCTCTCGTGTTTTCCGCATTCAACTATTGGAAAGCTAAACAGGGCGCAATGAATTCTGTTTCCCCCTCACTGATTGTGGAGGCACAGGTCTACTTGCGCAATTTCGCCATCGCAGGAGCCCTCCCATGGGTCATTATGGGTATCGGACAATTGACGGGGACAACGCCGACTGTCTGGTACTATTTCCGTCCGCAAGACGGAAATATTTTTGTCCTTGCATGGCTTGCCGTCATATTCGTGCTCTCATTTACCTTCGCTTGGTGGGTTTTCCTCGCTGGTGGTGCCAAGAAAGTGGTTGAATACAACCTCCTAGCCGCCGTGGGTCAAAGTAGTGCGAAGTCGTCCTCTGAAAGTATGGTCAAGGTCTTCGCGGCACTTGGCGTGGTAATCTTTCCCATCTGGGTG
>JANYFV010000138.1 GCA_025359635.1 Undibacterium sp.
GTAGCGTCGTTTGAACTTGGTATTGCTCTTGGTTCTGGTGACGAAGAAGGCGTTCATCGCATGCAACTTGAACATTCGAGCGAAATCGAGATAGCCGCGATCCATCAGGTAATACGCTCCCGGTTCGATGGCCAGATCGTCGAGAATATTGACTTCGTGGATCTTGCCGTCGGTGATGTGAATGAAGCTGGGGATAGAGCCGCGCAGGTCCAGCAACGTGTGCAATTTGATGGCCGCCTTGGCCGTTCGAAACGGCGCCCACGGATACACCGACAAACACAGGTCGATGGTGGTGGCGTCGAAGGCATATACCGTCGCATCGAGATCCACGCCAAACGGCTCGCTGGCATACAGCGGGCGTGCCATCGCAATCAAGTGCTGCGCCAGATCGGCATAGATTTGCCAGGGGCACATCGCATTCGCGTTGGCCAAGGTATTGCGAGAAATGGTCGAACAGCGAAATCCCATGTGGTACAGCCGATGCGCTTGCGCGCGCAAATTGACTTCGATATCGCGCAGCGATTCCCGATAGGTCAACTGTGCAAATGCCATGGCGAAGAATTGATCCAGACAAGAGAAATCCTTGACCTTGTGTTCGCCCTGATGGGTGGCCACGCATCGTCGAAAAGTGGTCAGCGGCAAATATGTCATGACCTGCGAGAAAACGAGTTTGCCCTGATGCATGGGAGCCTTCGGCGGATATCCGCAAAAAGCCCCAATTCTGCGCCTCGACGTTCAAATCGAGACCAGATAAAAACATCAATTTATGCAAACGAATCATTAACTTACGAACCCCTAATGTGAAAACGTTGGGACACTACTGAATTTACTTAAATGATTAAAGCTTCCAAATACCTGCGTTATATAAAATCCAATGGCTGGGTGATTTTTTTTTCTGAAGTTGCACGCCTCCTGATAAATAAAATTCGAGCATTATTTTATAGAAGAATTTTTTTAACGAAGTTAGGATCAATCAGCACATCATCTTACATTCGAGGGCTATCCAATATTTACATTGGAAGCAATTTTTCATCAGGTAAAAATTTATGGCTAGAAGCGATAATCCAAGCAAATGGAGTGACTCACGAACCTAAAATCGAAATTGGAAAAAATGTTAGTCTCAGCAACGATGTTCATATCTCAGCGATCAATTACATCCGCATTGCCGATGACGTTTTGATTGGCAGTAGGGTATATATAGGGGATCATAACCATGGCAATTATCATGAAAATTCTCAAGAAGGCTCATCTAAAATTCCTCCATTTAAGCGTTTATTATTTTCAAAAGGAGCAATAAAGATTGGTAACCGGGTGTGGATTGGAGACGGAGTTATTGTAACTGGTGGTATTTCAATTGAGGATGGAGCAGTGATTGCCGCAAATACCGTTGTTACAAAAAATGTACCTCGAAACGCTATATTTGCTGGTGTTCCAGGAAAGGTAATTGGATTTTATGAATAAAGATTTATACTGACATTTTCTATGTCCCGTTGATTAGCTTTATCCGGCAATGATACGAGCTTGAAATCACCTCAGTTTACCACTCACTTAATCAACAAGTCCAAAGCAATGCTGCCCCAGTTACGAGCGTAACGGGCATAGCCACCTAATCGAACTTCGTTCATGACGCAAATCAGCCGATGCCAACGAGAATGAGGAAAATTGATTCTTTTTTTGAGGTGCATGACCTTAGCTTCTAACCTCAAAGTTTTCGCGTTGGGCATTTCATGCAAGCGTTCATATATTGTAGACCATCGTACTAACTCGTCCTTTAAGTATGCGTCGCGATCTACTTTAATGGCGTTTCGTAGTTGCGAAAAAAAAGAAATTTTTCGCCCTCCAATTTGATTTTTTACATGCTGTCGATATTTTACTAATGCGGAACTATCCAAGCCAATTTCACCAGCCGTCGCTGCCACTATGGCAATCCAAGCGTCATGATGCCAATCATGGGGAATAGGAAGTATTAGCTGGCGTAAATCGGAGCGAAAAACCAAAGTAGCTCCCATGACGACATATCGCTTCAGTAAAACGTCCAAAGCGTGCCCGGTCTCTATAAGTTTCTGTTCTTTTTTGCCAAAAGCCAAACGCTGCCACATTCTATAACCCAATGGTAAAAGCGCCTCATCTGTCACTTCTGCATCACTAAATGCAGCTACCACACCTTCAATAGCCAAGACCTGGGAAATGCGTTCCAATTTATCTGTGCGCCATACATCATCTTGATCAGCAAGTGCGACATACTCACCATTACATAAGCTAATGGCTCGATCAAAATTCAATGTTGAACCAAGGCAGCTTGGATTGCGATAAAAATGAACCGGGAATGGAGATTGTTTGGCGAAATTTTCAACGATGTTGGCCGTAGCATCTGTAGATAGATCGTCACAAACAATTAACTCAAATGGCAGTAAAGTTTGCACCGTAAAGCTGGCCAGTTGCTCTTCTAAATACGTGGCACCATTATAGGTACACAGCGCGACCGAAATTCGAAGGGGACTCGCTATCATTATTGATTTTTAGATGAATTTAGAAATAACTTCAATTGCAAATAAATAAGCCTGATGCTGACATTTCAGAAAAATGTCAGCTTAAATAAATTATTTTTCGTAAAAAAATAAGATCAATTTTTTGGTAATTTATTTGCACAACTTTAATTGACAAAAAACTCCATCTTAGTACCAGACAAATCAATCACATCGCCATGTTTTAACCGCAACGGCTTTGCACCCATAGCGACATCATTAACTTTTGGAAATGCCTGTCCCTCGACATGAGCGATATTGAAATGTTGTGCTTC
>JANYFV010000178.1 GCA_025359635.1 Undibacterium sp.
AAGATTGGTAGCCAATATCCACTTCGTCGGTCGCCTTGCTTCTTGACCCGATTGAGTATCACTTGCCAGGTTAAAAATTACCTGTGGCTAAATGCCAGCGGAGGATTATACAATAAAATCAATCGCTTGCGGGATAACTCTTGCGGAGCGTCCTTGTGCGGCGCATTGAAATTGTTTTCGCATTAAACAAAAAAGCCTCCCGAAGGAAGCTTTTTTAGATCAATCGATGTACTGCGTTGAAGCTATTTGTGTCTTATGACAACGTCCAGACATGTTCGACTTTGGCCCAGGCTTGTTCTGATTTGCCGTCTTTTGTGCCAGGTGAATATTTGCACGAAGTGTAAATTTTTACCGCAGCCTTGTCTAAAGTTTTAGATCCGCTCGATTTATCTACTTTTGTATCGGTAACGGAACCATCTGGCATGACCAGGACAGAAAGTGAAACTACGCCTGATTCTTCATTCATCAATGCTGCCTTTGGGTATTCAGCTTTGCCGCAGCTATTTTTGTCCAGCGTAGGTGCTTTGTCTGCTGCCATGCTTAAGCCAGCAGCGAATGCGAAAAATAAGCCAACTACCAATTTTGTTAATTTCATAAATGTCCTAATGAATACTGTCTAAAAAAGTGTTTCGTCGTCAGGGAAATGGGAGGTCAACACCAAAAATAAATTCCAATCAGCGAAAATAGACGTATATTTTAATTGCAAAAATGCCGTACGGCAATATATTTATACTTTTGATTTTCTTGTAGTACGGTTTTTTAACGTGAAATTGATGATTTTTTCAGCGGTGGGCAGCTCATTAATCCAGCAAGAAACATATCAGTCATACTTTCTGCATGCTTCTCTAAATCATATGCCTGGGTATCAATTAGCCATTCGTGTATCACGCCGATTAGATAGGAATGTACGGCATGCATTGCGATGGCGGTGTCGGTCTCTGCAGGAAGTTTCCCCTGTGTGACTGCATCGCACAAAATCGATTCCATCTGAGACAGGCATTCAGCGCGTTTTTCTTGTTCTAATGCAAAAAAAGCCATATCTTCATTTTTTTCACAGCGATGAAAAATAATGTCGAATACTTTTCTTTGCCTTTGATCCGTGGCCACTTGTTTGAAAAAATGCACCGTCATTTTTCTTAGTGCAAGTAATGGTTCCTTGTCTGGCGCATCAATAATTTCATTGAGCAAGGCATCCATCGGCAAAAAGGCGCGGTCACACATGGCTTGGAAGAGAGCGGTTTTGTCTTTGAAGTGCCAATAAATTGCACCACGTGTCATGCCCGCTGCAATTGCTACATCGTTGAGCGTGGTTCTGGTAACGCCTTTTTCGCTAAATACCTGTTCGGCTGCGTCTAGAAGCGCGATATAGGTCTCTTGCGCGTCTTCTTTCGTTTTCCTGGCCATACGTGTTTCCTTGGTTGTGGCTTCTAAGTGAGCCCCTTGCTTCTACTTATATATTTAAACGCGTTTAAAAATCTGCAAACATATTTACAAACATCCGTGAATGTATATAATAGCACACCGTCCCTCGTTTGCATCAATTCAGAAGAAAGAGTCTCTTATATGCGCGCTTCTAGCAACACCTCATCCAGTCCAGTCTCAATTAGCCCTGCATCATTTACTATGCGTGTGGCTAGTCGTACTCCTTTTCAAATTCTTGGCGTGGTATCAGTTAGCCTGCCTTTATTACTTCTAGCCGCGTGCGGCAAGCAAGATGGTGCTGCCAATGCGGCACCAGGAAATATGCCACCGCCAGAGGTGAATATCGTCACCGTGCAGGCCAGAAATCTAGCGATGAATTTTGAATATGTAGGTCAAACTGCAGGTTCTAGCGAAACTGAAGTGCGGGCGCGTATCTCAGGTATTTTGGAGCACCGCTTGTACGAAGAAGGATCTAGAGTCAAAGCCGGGACAGTCTTGTTTCAGATTGATCCGGGTAGCTACCAAACTCAATTGGCCTCGGCCGAAGCCGCAGCTGGTGTCAGCGAAGCGAAGCTGAATCAGGCCAAACGCGAGTTCGCGCGTCTGACGCCATTGGCCGCAGAAAAAGCCATCAGTCAGAAAGAATTTGACGACGCTAAATCCAGCCTGGAAAGCGCTGAAGCCAACTATAAACAAGTACGTGCGCAAGTCAATGAGGCAAAGCTGAATCTTGGCTACACCAAAGTGATTGCACCTATTTCTGGCGTGACGGGTATCGCGAGCAAATCGAATGGCAGCCTGGTAACACCGACGGATAGTTTACTGACGACCATCGTGCAAACAGATCCGGTCTATGTCAACTTCAGCATACCAGAAGCCGATTTTTTGAAAATGAGCCAAGAGCTTGGCAACGGTAAGCTGGCATTGCCTGGCAAACGTGCAAATAACGGCAGTCTGGCATTTGATGTCAAACTCAAGCTTGCAGACGGCAGCGTCTATCCAACCTTCGGCAAGATGAATTTTGTCAGCGAAAGAGTCAATTCTGCCACCGGTGGTTTTGATGCGCGTGCGCAAATCGCTAATCCTGATGGCAATTTGCGCCCTGGTCAATTCGTCCGGGTTCTTTTAAATGGCGCCACGCGTACCGCCGCGACCGCAGTGCCACAGCGCGCTGTGATCGATGGACCTATGGGCAAAATGGTATTTACCGTTTCACCAGATAATAAGCTGGCACCAAGGCCGGTTGAGTTGGATGGCTGGTCGAATGGCGAATGGATAGTCACCAAGGGTTTGCAAAGTGGCGATCGTGTGCTGGTTGATGGTTTCATCAAGGCACATACGCCAGGTATGACAGTGACACCAGTCCCATTGCCAGCCAAGTCTGGCAATGCACCTGAAGGCGCGCTAGTTGCGCCAGCTGCCCCAAATAAAAAGCCTGCTGCCGCAGTTGCCAGCACTAAAGTTGCTCAATAATTTGCTTACTAATTGGCTCAAATAGTAAGGCAATAAGGAATCCTTTATGTTCTCTACATTTTTTATCAAGCGACCGATTTTTGCGACTGTGTTGTCGTTGATTATTGTGCTCGCCGGTTTGGCTGCCTTGCGCGTCTTGCCGATTTCTCGCTATCCGGAAATTTCTCCGCCGGTGGTCAATGTGACTGCCGTTTACCCAGGCGCTTCTGCTGAAGTAGTCGAACGTACCGTCGCTGCACCGATTGAAGAACAAATCAACGGTGTCGAGCATATGCTGTATATGGATTCGGTCTCGTCAGCGGATGGGCGCGTATCGATCAACGTAACTTTTGAGGTTGGCACCGATCTCGATATCGCTGCCGTCAACGTCAACAACCGCGTGCGTCAGGCCGATGCCAAATTGCCGCAAGAAGTGAGGCGTCAGGGCGTGACTGTTTCCAAGAGTTCAGCTAACTTTTTGGTTGTGGCGGCGCTGTATTCGCCTGATAACCGCTATGACGCGCTGTTCCTGTCTAATTACGCTACACAAAATGTACTTGATGCATTAAAACGCGTGCCCGGTACTACGAATATCCAAATTTTCGGTGCCAAGGATTATGCAATGCGGATCTGGATGCGACCTGATCGCATGGCGCAATTAGGTGTGACCGTGGGCGATATTTCTAACGCGATTACGGAACAAAATGCGCAGTACGCAGCTGGTAAGGTTGGCGCACCGCCGAACAATACCGAAGAGCTGACCATGACAGTGACTGCCAAAGGGCGTTTGCTGGAACCTGCCGAGTTTGCCAATATCATCGTAAAAAGCGCCAAGGGCGGCGCTACTGTGCGCATCAAGGATGTGGCACGAGTAGAGTTGGGTTCAAAAGATTACAACCTTTACGGCCGCGTCAATGGTCATCCGTCAGCGAATATTGGTGTGTTCTTACAGACTGGTGCCAATGCGCTGGATACCCGCAAAGCGGTAGAAGCGACCTTGCAAGAACTTAAAGCTAAATTCCCCGA
>JANYFV010000221.1 GCA_025359635.1 Undibacterium sp.
CTATCGTTCGCTCGGCCGCAAAATATGGCAAACATTTAGTTTTTCCATCGACTTCTGAAGTGTATGGCATGTGCCACGATGAAGAATTTGATCCGGAAAATTCTGAGTTAATCTGTGGCCCGATCAACAAGCCACGCTGGATTTATTCTTGTGCCAAACAATTGATGGATAGAGTGATTTGGGGTTATGGCATGGAAGGTCTTAACTTTACCTTGTTCCGCCCTTTCAACTGGATTGGTGCTGGTCTCGATTCTATCCACACACCAAAAGAAGGTAGTTCACGCGTTGTGACACAATTTTTTGGTCACATCGTCCGTGGCGAAAATATCTCTTTGGTCGATGGCGGAGCACAAAAACGTGCCTTCACCTATATCGACGATGGCATTGATGCATTGATACGCATTATCGCGAATAAAGATGGCGTGGCTAGTGGCAAGATCTACAATATTGGCAATCCAGTCAATAATTTCTCTATCCGCGAATTGGCACACATGATGTTGACGCTGGCCGCAGATTACCCAGAATACGCAGAATCCGCCAAGAAAGTTCAGCTGATCGAAACGACTTCTGGCGCGTATTACGGAACTGGCTATCAGGACGTACAAAATCGTGTACCAAAAATCACCAATACCTGTGAAGAATTAGGTTGGGCGCCAACTACGACGATGAAAGACAGTATGCGCAATATCTTCGATGCCTACCGCAGTCAAGTAGCCGAAGCCCGCGCATTGATGGATTAATTAGGATCGCATGCCTTCTATTGTTTTAAAAATTGATGTCGACACTTATCGTGGCACTCGAGAAGGCGTACCAAATCTGGTGCGTCTGCTAAAACAGCATCAAGCTGGTGCTACTTTTTTATTTTCCCTGGGTAAAGATCATACGGGATGGGCGCTGCGTCGCGCATTTCGACCTGGTTTTTTTAAAAAAGTGTCACGCACCTCAGTCGTCGAACATTACGGCATTAAGACGCTGATGTATGGTGTGTTCTTGCCAGCGCCAGATATTGGTAAAGAGTGTGTCGAAGAGATGCGCGCAGTGCGCCGTGCTGGTTTTGAATGCGGCATACACACTTGGGATCACGTGGTCTGGCAAGACAATGTCAGAGTACGCGATGCACGCTGGACGCAGGGGCAAATGCAACAGGCCTTTGACCGCTTCCAACGTATTTTTGGCACAGCGCCAAAAACCCATGGTGCCGCCGGTTGGCAAATGAATCAACATGCCTTTGCTCAGCTCGATAGCTATGGAATGAAATATTCTTCAGATGGCCGTGCCGCCCTTAAAGACAACGGCATGCTCGCCAATCAATCGGCAGGACCGTATCGTTTGGAAATCAATGGTGAGACTCTGCCCTGCGTACAGATGCCCACTACGCTGCCAACCTTGGATGAGTTGCTTGGCCGTGAAATCGAAGGGCTTGTCATTAACGAGTCAAATATTGCGGATAACATCCTCAAATTGACCGCCGAGCCAAGAGATCATGTATTTACTCTCCATGCAGAACTTGAAGGGCAGAAACTTGCCCCCATCTTCAACCAACTGCTCACTGGGTGGCAAGAGCAAGGGTATCAACTTATTTCGATGGCTGACTACTATGTCAATCTTCAAGAGCAGAAGTTGCCGGTCCATCCATTAACGTGGCAAGAATTGCCGGGACGATCAGGCGAACTGGTGGCATTAGCGTCTTAAATGCTGAGTCAATTTCACTGGCGTATTACTTAAAAATCAGGAGATAACATTGGTCGATTGCCCATCCGCAGTAAACTGCGTGGTACCAAATTTTTCAGCAGCAATGACCGGTGTTGCTCCGTTTCAATTAAGTGACTATCTTGGCAAAACGCTGGTCATCTATTTTTATCCCAAAGACAATACGCCTGGTTGCACGACAGAAAGCATCGCTTTTCGTGAACTGCACGAGAAGTTTCTGGCAAAGAATGCCCTGATTTTCGGCCTAAGTCGTGACAGTATCCGCTCACATGAAGGCTTTAAAGCGAAGTTAGATTTACCTTTTCAGCTTATCTCAGATCCTGATGAAGCAGTTTGCACTCTGTTTAACGTTATGAAACTCAAAAACATGTATGGAAAACAGTTGAGAGGCATAGAACGCAGCACATTTATCATTGACGGCAACGGCACATTAGTGAAAGAATGGCGAGGAGTAAAAGTAGTTGGTCATGTTGATGAAGTGTTGGAATTTATCAAGACGTCCAGCCAGAATGGCACTTGACGTAAATGTAAAAGTAGTTGGTCATGTTGATGAAGTGTTGGAATTTGTGAGCGCACAAGCATAATTGAAATCCCAATTTATTCATATTCAAGTCGTTACTGATGATCACTTCTCGATCTTCAATAGCGGCTTTTTTTATTTTTAAGCTCACACACTTTTTATAAGAGGTTATTGATGCCCCTGCCAAAAATGCCGACTAAACCAGCGGCGCTGCTGTCTCCAAAAGACTATCCCAAAGCAGACAAAACCAAGTTTGTAAAACCCAACCTGGTTGCGACAAAAATCGTCGCAACCAAAGCCCCTGATCTTGCAATAAAAGCAAAGGCACCTTCACCTGCTGTAGTAAAACCCATTCACGCCCCTATTGCGCCAACACCACGTAGCAAGAGCAATATTACAAAAATTGCTGAAAAACCTATTCCAGTAGCGAAACCCACAAAAGGCCATGACAGCTCAGTAAAATCACGTATCAGTCGTGCGGCGGATAAAGCTGGCATTACCAAATTATTTGTACTTGATACCAATGTCTTGATGCATGACCCTTCGTCGTTGTTCAGATTTGAAGAACATGACGTTTATTTGCCTATGATCACGCTAGAAGAACTCGATGATCATAAAAAAGGGATGACGGAAGTCGCGCGTAACGCCAGACAAATTTCCCGATCACTGGATGCCCTGGTTGGTGACATCGACCATAACGACATAGAAAAAGGCATACTCCTTTCCAAACTCGGCAATAAGGATGCTAGGGGCCGCTTATTTTTCCAAACCAAACTACAAGGTGGCACCCTTCCGCAAGGGCTACCACAAGGTAAGGCCGACAATCAAATTTTAGGCGTGGTTCGTGCACTTGAAGCAGAGTTTCCTGGTCGTCCCGTTGTACTTGTCTCCAAAGACATCAACATGCGAATTAAGGCGCGTGCATTAGGCTTGCCGGCTGAAGATTACTTCAATGACCATGTACTAGAAGATTCCGACCTGCTTTACACTGGGATCGTACAGTTGCCAGAAGATTTCTGGAACAAACATGGCAAGGGACTAGAGTCCTGGCAAGAAAATAAAAGTGGTATCAGCACGACTTTTTACCGTATCACTGGCCCGCTCATACCAAGTTTATTAGTCAACCAATTTGTTTATCTAGAACCAAAAAATGGAGAATCGCCATTTTATGGTCAAGTAAGACAAATCAATGGTAAGACTGCGGTACTGCAAACTTTGCGTGATTACGGCCATCCTAAGCACAGCGTCTGGGGTGTCACTTCACGCAACCGAGAACAGAATTTTGCGCTTAATTTATTGATGGATCCAGAGTGTGATTTCGTGACTTTACTAGGTCAGGCCGGTACTGGGAAAACCTTGTTGGCATTGGCTGCTGG
>JANYFV010000239.1 GCA_025359635.1 Undibacterium sp.
CGCAATCTTCGCAAGGCTGACATGATCCACAATAGCGCGACGCCAAAAATGCAGGTCGATCCGGAAACCTATGAAGTACGCGCCGATGGCGAATTGCTGGTGTGTGAACCTGCTAAGGTTTTGCCGATGGCACAGCGTTATTTTTTATTTTGAAGACATGAATATGCTCACCCTACATACAAAAGTTGAACAGACAGAATCCATCGCTGCACAACTGATTCTGCCTTACGAATTACGCGAAAAAAGTCGCTTGCGCGCCACCATGAGCAATGGTGAAGAAGTCGCGGTATTTACCTTGCGTGGCTCAGTCATGCGCGATGGTGATTTGATGCAGGGTAACGATGGTCGCGTGGTGCAAATTGTCGCCGCGCAGGAGCCAAGCTATAAGATCGAGTGCAGCACCGCGTTCGGTTTATTGCGCTGTGCTTTTCATCTGGGTAACCGGCATACCCAGGCACAACTCGGCGACGGTTTTTTACGCATACGCAAAGACAGCGTGCTCAAGGAAATGCTGCAAGGTTTGGGGGCGATTGTCACCGACGAGCTCGCCAGTTTTGAACCGGAAGCAGGGGCTTATGGTGGCGGCCATCACCACGGCGGCGATGCGCATCCGCATAATCCGTTGGCACCGATACCGCTGCGTCAGCGCATACACCGACCTTCTGATCCAAAATAGAAGTCATGCAATCAGCCGCCTTACTCCATCTGCTGCAACTCGCTAGTCCATCTTTACCGATAGGCGCGTATAGCTATTCTCAAGGGCTGGAAGTGGCAATAGAAAACGGCGCGGTCAAGGATGAAACCAGCGCACGTCGCTGGATCGTCGAGCATTTGCATCAGGTAGTGGTGCAGTTTGAAGCGCCGATCTTGTGGCGCTTGTTGCATGCGTTTGCTGACTATGACGCTGCCGCAGTAAATGACTGGACCGAAATCTTTATCGCCGCCCGCGACAGCGCCGAATTTCGTGCGGAAACCATACAGATGGGGTATTCGCTGGCGAAGTTGGTGGCTGATCTGAAGATCGCCGATGATGCTTTGCTGGCCATGTTGCAAAGCCAGGCAGAAATCCCTTTGCCAACGGCTTTGGCGTGCGCAGCGGTGGCTTTGCAAGTGCCGCATGAAGCGGTCATGTTGGGGAGCTTATTTTCGTGGGCAGAAAATCAGGTGCTGGTCTGCGTTAAGTCGGTGCCGCTAGGACAGGTATCCGGCCAGCGTTTGTTGCTATCCCTGCGGCCGGAACTAGAGCTGGCGGCGCGCAAGGCGCAACAATTGCTTGATGACGAATTATCGAATTGGGCACCTGGTTTGTCTTTGCTCTCCATGCAGCATGAGGTGCAGTACAGCCGATTGTACCGTTCATAAAATTTATTCAAAATAAAATGACTAACTTACAAAACACACTCAATACTCAAACACCCAACCCACTGCGCGTAGGCATAGGTGGCCCGGTTGGCTCCGGTAAAACCGCGCTCTGCGAATTACTCTGCAAGCGCATGCGCGATGACTACGAAATGGCGGTCATCACCAACGATATCTACACCAAGGAGGATATGGAAATCCTCTTACGCGCTGATGCCTTGCCTGCCGAGCGCTTGATGGGCGTAGAAACCGGTGGCTGCCCACACACTGCGATCCGCGAAGATGCCTCGATCAATCTGGAAGCCATCGCCCGCATGAGCGCTGATTTCCCAGATCTTGACCTGATCCTGATCGAATCGGGTGGCGATAATCTGGCCGCGACTTTCAGCCCGGAATTATCTGATCTGACGATCTATGTCATCGACGTCGCCGGTGGCGAGAAAATCCCGCGCAAAGGCGGCCCCGGCATTACCCGTTCTGATTTATTGATCATCAATAAAACTGATCTGGCACCGCACGTTGGTGCTAATCTTGATGTCATGGCAGTGGACGCCAAACGCATGCGCGGTGAGCGGCCTTTTGTGTTCACCAACCTGCGAACCGGAGAGGGGCTGGAGGTGGTCGTCGCGTTCATACAAAAACAGGGTTTGCTCGATTAAATAATTTAAATCAGAACTAATCAACGTTCTCGCTGGTCATATACAATTGACGAGATTGAGATTTTTAGGTCTTGGCTTCTTATTATTGAAACGCAGTGAAGAGGTAAGTGTTGGTCGAAATGCTAACAAACCCTTTCGTTATTATTGCTAATATTGTTATAGATTTTCGGAGATTTTTGTATGAAGAAGACCCTTTTAGGGATCGCACTGGCGTTTGCCGCGACTACTTTTGCTGCTGCGCCAACTACCGCGATAGATTCTTTAACGAATGGCGAACTTAAACCCTTGCAACAGCAGATGCAAGCGGCAGCAATGACTGCGCAGTTTTTGACCCGTTTTCACTATAAAGCCATGCCGCTAGATGACGCGATGTCGCAACAGATATTCGATCGCTATTTAAAATCCCTGGATCCAGAAAAGCTGTTTTTTATTCAAGCAGATATTAATCAGTTTGACTATGCGCGCACCAAGATGGATGACGCGATAAATAATCAGGATTTAAGTACTCCATTTGCCATGTTTAACCTATACGAGCGACGTTTTCAAGAACGCATGACGTATGCTCGTGAACTTCTCAAATCCGATTTTGATTTCAAACAAAATGAAGGCTATCGCTATCTGCGAGAAAAAGAACCTTGGCCGCAAACAGAAAACGACATGCGGGACCTTTGGCGCCAACGCGTAAAAAATGATTGGCTGCGTCTTAAACTGGCTGGCAAGGATGATAAGGCGATTCGAACAACTTTAGAGAAACGTTACGACTATTCTCTGGCTCGCTCACAAAAGCTGAAGAGTGAAGACGTGTTTCAACTCTTCATGAATGCGTATGCGATGTCGATAGAACCGCATACCAATTATCTGGGACCAAAAGCTTCAGAAGATTTTGATATCTCGATGAAACTGTCTTTGGTCGGCATTGGCGCCGTACTGCAAGAGCGCGATGAGCTCATTACCATACGCGAATTAGTGCCTGGCGGTCCGGCAGCACTATCTGGCAAGCTCAAGGTAGGTGATCGGATTGTCGGTGTAGGGCAGGGCGCAAATAGTACCCCTGTCGATGTACTTGGCTGGCGTCTGGATGATGCTGTTGCACTTATTCGCGGCAATAAGGATAGCGTCGTTTTGCTGGATATTCTTCCGGCCGAAGTTGGTCCAGATGGCAAACATAAAACAGTAAGTTTGGTGCGCAATAAGATCACACTTGATCAACAAGCTGCGAAAAAATCTATTATTGAAATCAAAGTTTCAGACGCGACACGTCGCATAGGCGTAATTGCCTTGCCGACTTTTTATCAAGATTTTGAAGCAAGAAGAAAAGGCGATAAAGATTTCAAGAGTGCTACTAGAGACGTTGCCCGCTTACTTGCTGAATTGAAAAAGGAAAAAGTTGATAGCGTACTCATTGATTTGCGCAACAATGGTGGCGGCTCTTTATCTGAAGCGGTTGAATTGACCAGCTTGTTTATCGGCAAAGGCCCGGTAGTCCAGCAACGAAATTCCCAAGGAAAAATCAATATTGAAAGCGAGAATGGTGCAAAAATAGCGTGGGATGGATCACTTGGTGTATTGATTAATCGTGGTTCAGCTTCAGCTTCAGAAATATTTGCTGCAGCAATTCAGGACTATGGCCGCGGTCTCATTATCGGTGAGTCAAGCTTTGGTAAAGGTACGGTACAAACGATGGTCAATCTTGATCAGATCGCCCGTAGCGATAAGGCAAAATTTGGCGAACTTAAAATGACCGTTGCTCAGTTCTTTAGAGTGAATGGCGGTACCACACAATTGCGTGGTGTCACCCCAGATCTGGCCTTCCCTAGTTTTTCTGATCCGGATAGTTTCGGTGAATCCAGTTACGAAAACGCGCTACCTTGGGTGCAAATCAAACCTGCTGAATACGAGACTGTCGGGGATATGAAAGATTTAATCCCCTTGCTTCAGGTGCGTCACGAAATGCGCGTATCGAAAAATAAGGAATTCCAATTTCTGTTAGATGATATAAAAGAATTCACGGTCTTACGTGATAAAAAGTTGATTTCGCTAAACGAAATTGAACGGAAAAAAGAACGTGATACAAATGAAGACAAAGTAAAAAATCGCGAGAAATTGCGTTTGCAAGATAAGTTGGCAACTAATGACAAGGTTGAGAAAGAGTCGGAAAAGCCAGCGTCACAAGACGATGGGCTGCAAGCCAATGAGCGTAGTTTGAGTTCTGAGTTGGCGGCAGAAAAAGCCCGCAAGGAAGCTAAAGATGTCTTGCTGGATGAGGCGGCGTATATACTCGGTGATGCTGTCGATTTACTTAAATCAAATCAAAAATTGGCTGAGCGTGTGATCTCAAGTTTTACAAAAAAGGCGCCTGAGCCTCATTGAGATTACGAATAGTCTTAGATACTTTTTATAGGTGTGACATCGATTTATTCTTTGTCACACCTTAATTTTGACAACAAGTTTAAATAACTTAGCGACTTGCTCTTTGTGCTGGTGTTGCAACAGCAGTTGCATCAGGAATGCCGATCGCCGCGAGTATGCTGTTTCTTAAATGTGTGATCGGGTAACCTTCTTTTGCGGGAATTCTTACCAATGGTAGAAAGACCCGCTCACAAACATTGGCTAAAAACGTGTCGTGTGCTTCGCGGTTTTGTTTTTGATGATTTCTATCATCGAGCTCAATAGCACAAACCACGGATAAATCGGATTTGTTGCAAAGAATAAAATCAAAATGCTTGCTACGTATTTTATTTGATGCGATGCGTTTGATTTTAGGCGCAAGGCCGGTTTCCAGGCAAATCACATCCGCGACGCGTACCTTGGCGAAAATTCGATAATCGTCACCGACAGCGGTCTCCAGAACGCGAAGAAAAGAGCGTTCTGCAGAAGTGAATAATTCCGGCTCTCTTAAATAAGGTAAACCTATATTTACCACACGTTTCGACTGTATATAAAAGCCGATTAGTATCGCGACAATAATGGTAAATAATGCAATGATGAAGGGACTCATCGGTTCTCCTAGTAATGCTTTGATGTAGTAGTGGGGGACTGGTTCGTTGCAGCGTTACCGTTATAAGTGGTTTACGTGCATTTGAGTAATACCAAGTCAAAAATTTTTCTGTTCGCAGAATATGGCGTATTGGCG